>ANAW01000243.1:0-16610 GCA_000340945.1 Nocardiopsis synnemataformans DSM 44143
GAGTACGCGGGCGGCCACGGTTCGTCGCGGCCTGGGGCAGTGCGGTTCCATACGGTTTCCTCGGGGTCTCGGGGTCTCGGGGTCTCGGGGTCTCGGGGTCTCGGGGTCTCGGGGCGTGGGGGCGTGCTCGGCGGACCTCCGCGCCGCCGCGCGGCGGGGCGGCGTCCACCGACCACGCCCCGGAGGGCGACGGCGTTCTGGGGGGAGAGAACGCCTGTGGCGGGAGGGCGCCCCGGCCCGGGGCGCCCGGGGCAGCTAGGGCTGTGCGTCCAGGACCTCGTGCATGCGGCTCCCGCGCCAGTCCGCCAGCAGCCGGTGGAAGGCCACGGGCCCGGGGCTGTAGGAGAACCCGCCGTGCACGCCCGCGCCCTCGCGGTTGTAGTAGCCGGGCGTGCACTCGGCCTGGAACGCGGAGTTGTCGTGCGCGCTCTCCCGGACGGTCCGGCCCCACGCCTCGGCCGCCTCCCGGGAGGGCTCGACCACGCGGACACCGCTCTTGCGGCCCCGCGCGATGACGGCGGCGATGTGCTCGGCCTGCTCCAGCAGGATGTGCGCGAAGTTCACCGAGTTGGCGTTCTGGAGCGCGCCCAGGTGGAACAGGTTCGGGAACCCGTTGCTGTAGAAGCCGTGCAGCGTGCTGGGCCCGCGGCTCCAGGACTCCAGCAGGCCGTGCCCGCCGCGCCCGCGCACCGGCAGCGTGCCCGACATCACCCCGGACACGCCGACGTCGAACCCGGTGGCGAAGACGACGCAGTCCACGGGGTACTCGGTGTCCCCGACGACGATCGCGTCCTCGGTCATGCGGGTGATGCCGCCGTGGTCCGCGGTGTCCACCAGGGTCACGTTGGGCCGGTTGAAGGTCTGGAGGTAGTGGTCGCTGAAGCAGGGCCGCTTGCACATGTAGCGGTACCAGGGCTTGAGCGCCTCGGCCGTGGCCGGGTCGTCCACGACCTCGTCCACGCGCGCCCGGATCTGGTTCATCTTCCGCGCGTCGACGAGTTCGTCGATCCGCTCGCGCTCCTCGGCCGGGACGCTGGTGTCCAGCGCGCCGGAGATCATCTTGCGCTGGAGCCGCGCGGTGGAGGTCCAGCCGTCCCGGGTCAGGTCGGTCTCGACCTGCTCGCCGGAGACGATCGCCAGGAAGTTCTCCATGCGCTCGCGCTGCCAGCCGGGCTTGAGGGAGGCCGCCCACTCCGGGTCGGTGGGGCGGTTGTCGCGCACGTCCACCGAGGACGGGGTGCGCTGGAACACGTACAGGTGCTCCGCGTCGCGTCCCAGGTGCGGGATGACCTGCACGCCCGTCGCCCCGGTGCCCACGACCGCGACCCTCTTGTCCGCGAGGCCGTCGAGGCCGCCGCCCGAGTCGCCGCCGGTGTAGCCGTAGTCCCACCGGCTCGTGTGGAAGGTGTGGCCCTGGAAGGTGTCGATCCCCGGGATGCCCGGCAGCTTGGGCTGGGTCAGCGTGCCCGAGGAGGTGATGACGAACCGCGCGCGCATCCGGTCGCCGCGGTCGGTCCGCACCACCCACTCGTTCGCCGCGTCGTCCCAGTCCAGGCCGGTGACGCGGGTGTGGAACAGCGCGTCGCGGTACAGCCCGAAGGTCTCGGCGATCGCCACGGCGTGGCGGCGGATCTCCTCGCCGGGGGCGTAGCGCCACTCGGGCACGTAGCCGACCTCCTCCAACAGGGGCATGTAGGAGTAGGACTCGATGTCGCAGTGGATGCCCGGGTAGCGGTTCCAGTACCAGGTCCCGCCGAAGTCGCCCGCCTCGTCCATCATCCGGATCGACTCCACACCGGCCTGGCGCAGCCGCGCGCCGGTGACCAGGCCGCCGAACCCGCCGCCGACCACGAGCACCTCCACGGTGTCGGTCAGCGGCTCGCGTTCCGTCCACGGGGTGTAGGGGTCCTTGGCGTAGTAACCGAACTCGCCCGCGGCCGAGCGGTACTGGCCGGTGCCGTCGGGGCGGACGCGGCGGTCGCGCTCGCGGGCGTACCTGGCCCGCAGCGCGTCGAGGTCGATCTCCTCGGTGCGGTCGTCGGTGTCGGCGGTCGCGTCGGAGGCTGTGCCCATGTGCCGTCCTCACTTCGTTGCCGTCGCATCGCGACGCGGACGCGGCGCCGGGCTCGCGCGGGGGATGGCCGTGGTGCTCACGGGAGCGTGGAACGGGATCCGGGCGGCTGCCATCCCGATGCGGCGGCGGTGTCGTTGAACCGTGCACCAAAAAGGTTAGCATCAGGCTAAGTATTTGGGTCCGGGGGTGCCCTTTGCGGCGCTCTATCATGGCGGCATGCGGCAACAGGCGACCGAACAGGGCGAACACGAGCGCGAACGCATCGTGCGCGAGATCCAGACCCTGAACGGGGTCATGGAGGAGACCGTGATGGCCGCCCTCCTCCAGAACCTGCTGTCGATGGACCTCACCATCCAGCAGCTCAGGGTGCTGATGGTCCTGGTCACCACGAAGGAGGGCGCGACGGGCAGGGGCCTGTCGGACTCGTTCGGCGTCTCCATGGCGTCGATGTCCGGCGTGCTCGACCGGCTCGTGGCCCACGGTGTCGCCGCGCGTTCGGCCGACCCCGACGACCAGCGCGTCCGCCGCGTCCGCGCCACGCCCCTGGGCGCCTCGGTCGTGCGGCGCCTGATGGTGGCGCGGCCGTTTCGCGACGACATCCTCATGGGCCTGCCCATGGAGGACCTGCGCGCCCTCGAACAGGGGTTTCGCGCGGTGAGCAGGCAGATCTCCCGGCTGGGCGCACCGGACTGACCCCGTCTGCCGGACGGGCCGGTCACCGGGCGAGCTGGTCACCGGAAGAGGCGGTTACGGGGCGAGTTGGTCACCGGAAGAGGCGATTACCGGGCGAGCCGGTTACGGGGCGGGCCGGTTACGGGGCGAGTTAGTCACCGGACGAGGCGGTTACCGGGCGAGCCGGTCACTGGGCGGGCCGGTTACGGGGCGAGTTGGTCACTGGGCGGTCCTGGCCGTGACCAGCCATCCGCGTGCGGGGATCCGGACGGCGCCGCCGTCCTCGAAGCGGCGGAGCGCGGCGGCGACCGCGCGCCGCGCCCGTGCGACGGCGTCCTGGTCCATGCTCCCCGCGGCGGCGCCCGCCTGTCCGGCGAGGAGGAAGCCGGCGGCGTCGTCCGAGTCCGTGCCGACGGTGCTCAGCACCTCCGTGGCGGTGACGGCCGTCTCCGTGAAGCCCGCCCGGTCGAGCACCGTGCGGATGTGGTCGGGGTCGGTGAAGTCCGCGACCCCCTGAGCGGGCTCCGCCGGCGGCAGGTGCTCGACCAGCGCCGCGAACAGCGTCTCCACCTCGGCGCCCGGGTTCCGGTGGCAGACGAAGGCGAGGCGCCCGCCGGGCCGCAGGGCGCGGCCAATGTTGCCGAAGGCGGCGACGGGGTCGGCGAAGAACATGACCCCCGCCCGGCTGACGGCCGAGTCGAAGCCGCCGGGCGGGAAGGGGTGGACCTGGGCGTCGCCCCGCACGAACTCCGCGTTGCCCAGGCCTTCGGCCGCGGCGGTACTGCGTGCGCGCTCCAACATCGGCTCGGAGAGGTCGACGCCGAGGGCGTGCCCGCGACGGGCGCGCCGGGCGGCCGAGCGGGTGGTCTGACCGGTTCCGCAGCCGATGTCGAGCACACGGTGCGTGTCGGTGACCGCGGCGGCGTCGAGGAGGGCGTCGGTCAGGCCCGCGGCCATGGCGTCGTAGCGCTGGTGGTGCTCGGCCCAGTGGCGGCCGTCCGCGCCGTTCCAGATCCGGTGCTGTTCGTGGTTGGCGATCCGTGTCATCGGGTGGGCTGCCTCTCGTCTCGGTGTACCGGAGACGCTGCCGCAACGCTCTGCCGGGTGACTGTCAGGCGGCGGTCCGGCGGTCGGGCGGGTCCCAACACCCCTCCCGTGGCCGACAGCGAGGTGGCAGGCCTCTGACAACCCGGTGGCTGGTGACCAGTGGCCGGTGGCCGGTTCGGCACCGTTCGCGGCGCGAGGCGGGGAACTCGCGTGCGCCTTCATTCAGTTGGCCGTCGCCCGACTGTCCACGGCATCCGCGGCAGGCCGGGCTCCGGCGCTGGAGGAGGCCCTCCCAGTACCCCCAACAACCGGGACTCCCGCGTCCGCGCGGTCGGTGGTCTGATGGTCGGCGTCCGCTGGCCAGCGAAGCGGCCGTCCCAGACCCGGACGGCCGACCAGCCAACGGCCATCCGGATCGGCGCGCCGCCGCCCGCCCGCGCCGAACAGCGAGGGTGCCGCACAGTGCGTGCCGAACAGTGCGTGCTGAACAGCGTGCGTACCGAACAGGGCACATGCCGCACAGCGCGCGTGCTGAACAGCGCCCAAGCCGAGGCCGCGCCCCTACCTTCCGAAGGAACCGCATGCAGCACCGAACCTCCACCGACCGCGGAGTCGGCACCGCGCTGGCGACCCTGCTGTTGCTGCTCACCGTCTTCGGGCCGATCTCGATGGACCTCTACCTCCCGGTGCTCCCGGCCCTGACCGAGGAGCTCGGCGCGGCCACGTCGACGGCGCAGCTCACCGTGACCGCCTGCCTCATCGGGCTCGCGGTCGGCCAGGTCGTCGCGGGCCCCCTCTCGGACCGCTTCGGCAGGCGCGCGCCGCTGCTGGTCGGTACCGCGGCCTACGTCGCGGCCTCGGCGCTGTGCGCGGTCAGCCCGACCATCGAGTCGCTCGTCCTCGCCCGTCTCGTGCAGGGCCTCGCCGGTGCGGTCGGGATCGTGATCGCGCAGGCCGCGGGCCGCGACCTCTACGAGGGCGGCGCACTCATCCGCTACTACGGCAGGCTCACCGTGCTCGGCGGGCTCGCCGCGATCGTCGGTCCGCTCATCGGCGGCCAGCTCGCCCGCGTCACCGACTGGCGCGGCCTGTTCCTCTTCCTCGCGGGCGTGGGCGTCGTGCTGCTGCTCGCCTCGCTGGTCGTCTTCCGCGAGACGCTGCCGCCCGGCCAGCGCGGCGGCGGCGGGCTCCGCCAGACGGGGCGGGACTTCCGGCGGCTGCTGTCGGACCGGCTGTTCCTCGGCGCCGTGCTCATCACCGGGTTCGTCAACGCCGCCCTGTTCGCCTACCTCAGCGGTGCCACCTACATTCTCCAGGGCGTCTACGGGCTCTCACCGCAGGGGTACTCGATGGCGTTCGGGCTCAACTCCCTGGGCTTCATGGTCTTCGGGTACCTGGCCGGGCGGACGGCCGAACGCCGGTCCGTGGCAGGCACGCTCGCCGCCGGTGTCGCGATGTGCGCCGCGGGCGCGCTCGGGCTGCTGGCCACCGGCCTCCTCGGTCTGCCGATGATCGTCGTCATCCTGTCCCTGCTGGTCATGGTGTCCGGCGTCGCCGTCACCGCGCCGCCCACGACCTCGCTCGCCCTGGCCGACTACCCCGAGCTGGCCGGTACGGCGTCGTCGGTCCTGGGCCTGACCCGCTTCGCGTTCGGCGGGATCGCCGCGCCGCTGGTCGGCCTGGGGGGAGCGCACACCGTGCTGCCGCTCGGCGTCGTCACGGTCGTCTCGGTCGCGCTCGCGGTCCTCGCGCACGTCGCCCTCGTCGGACGCGGGCACCGGCGGCACCCGGTCGGGCCCCTGGCGGGAGCGTGACCAGCGGCCCTCAGCGGGCGATCGATCGCCACCGCCCGCGCCCACCAGTCCGGTGTTTTCGTGCCGTTCCGTGCGTTCCCGCCCTATCAGCTGTGTCGTCCGGGGTCGTGTGGTGCTGCCCCGGCACACATCGCTGGCTGGCGGTGTCCGATGGCCTCTCCCAAATTTGGCTGGGGTCCTACGTCCTGTTCGTGGTTGATGTGCTCTCGTGTGATGTTGTGGGGTAGCAGGTCTCTCGATCTCTGCGCGCCGCTCTGGCTCTGGATACGCTTGACATGTAGGTACGGAGCTGTAGACCTGTGGGGCTTTCACCTTGTGATGGGGGTGAAACCTTCGGGAGGGGCGGGGGTAACCTGACGGCGTGGTGGATGTAGGGGTTGGTGAGTTGCGGAGCAGTCGGGAACGGCTCGCTGAACAGGCCGAAAAGGCTGAGCAAAACGGACAGAACGCGATTGCCGGACTGCTTCTCTTCTATGCTGCTGAGTGTGGTTTGAAGGCTGAGTATCTGCGCTGGGTTCTTCACCAAGAAGACACCTCTGCCTTGCCCAACGACCTTCGATCACACGATCTGCGCCGTTTGGCCAAGGCTCTGAATCTCCAGGATCCAGGTCCGGGGCCAGAGCCGTTGCGGTGCAAGCGGCATAGGAGCGGCGACTGGGTAGAGAGCCACGAACTGCACCAAGCGTGGCGTTACGGTGCGGAACTAAATGCTGACCATCAGAAGAAGGCGTTGGACGCCCTGAAGTCACTGGTGAAGGACGCCAAGAAGGGATCTTGAGCTGTATGGCAGGCAAGCTCTTCACCTGGGTCGACATCGACTCACAACTAGCGAGGGCAGCTGTTGATGGCCAGTGGCCCCATTGGTTGCTGGAGGTTGATGCCTGGTGGGACGGCGTAGAGCTAACGGTCTTGCCGGGGACGACGACATCCCAGGTCAGCATGTGGCTAGATCAACAGTTGGGACTCGGGTCAACCGAAGAACACGCAGGGGAAGTGGAACTCGCCCTAGACCGACCTGCGGTGCACACCCCGGAGTCACTGCCAGTGCGCTTGATAGAAGCGAGAGACTCCGGCGCGGCTCCACGCCGCCCCAAGTTCAACGAACGTCGGGTCACCTCGGCACTAGGTCAGGCCCTCCCTCGCCCTGACGCTCCGCAGTTCGACGCAGACAAGCAGATTATCGCTTTCCACTCCTTTAAGGGAGGTGTGGGGCGAACGCTGCACGCTGTCGCGCTGGCTGACCTTCTCGCGTCCCAAGGGCAGCACGTACTCCTCATAGATGCGGACCTCGAAGCACCCGGTATCACCTGGATGTACCAAGCCCAAGGGGGGCGTTGTGATATCGCCTACGAGGACGTTCTCGCTCTTCTGCACTCGTCTAGACACGGCGACCCTACGCGTGCGGTGGAGATTGCGGCAGCTTACCTTCCTAACCAGAGCGTCTCCCGCTATCCAGGGACCGGGCGCGTCACCGTTCTTCCGGCAAGTCGGCGCACCAGGCTTGGTCCACCGTGGATCGGGCCAGCGGATGTGCTGACCGAGGACCGGTCACCGTACTTCCTCAGTGAGTCCCTGGCAGCGCTGGCTGGCGCTGCCCAAGCCGACACCGTTGTCTTGGATCTTCGGGCCGGAGCCTCGGAACTAGCGGCACCGATCCTCCTAGATCCACGGGTAATGCGCGTTTTCGTCACTACAGTCAGCAACCAGTCTCTCCAGGGCACGGAGAAAATGATCCGGCAGCTCGGGGGTCAGTCGCCTGCAGTGACGGATACGGATCCTAATCCTGGAGCGATCATCACGCAGTTTCGGGCCGACCTTCACGATCACCATGTCGAGGAGGCACGAAGAAGGCTCTCGGAGGCGCTTTCGTCTACCATTGACTTGGCCGAGCTAGAAGAAGAAGGGCGTGCGGCTAACGACTTCGTGGTGGACGAGCAGGTTCTAACTGAACCCGTTCTGAGTCCGTTCCGTGAGGAATTGCTGGCGCTTCCAGGCAACTGGGATTTGGTCATCGATGTCATTCGGCGATGTGGTCTTCCAAGTTTACTGGACAAATTCGCCGTATACAAGGCATCGGTGCCTCCGAAGCAGGAAGAGGAGCTGGCCACACTGGACAGCCGTCGTCACTTCCTGCGGGATGCCGCGAACCGACTCATCTTTGCTGAGCAGAGCGGTATGGACTCTAGCCTGGGATTCCTGACTACGGACCCGGTGCGCCGACTCATCACGGACCACAGTACCGATCTTCCGATAGCGATAATGGTGGGAGCTAAGGGATCCGGCAAGACATTCACCTTCGCTAGGATGTGTGCTCAAGGTTCCTGGGAGGATTTTGCTCGGGAAAATAGGCAGGATGTCCAGCGGGCCGCCAGGGTAGTCCCTGTACTGGATCCAGCCAACATCGCTGAAGCGCCATCAGGCATGGTATCCCCACAAGAGCTTAGGGACCGGGTGGCGGATGGGGCAGGGGTCAGTGCAGACGAAATCCGTAGTTACCTCAACGCGGGCCTTCGCCATGAGGCGGCCGACGACCCAGAATTCTGGCGGATGCGCTGGCTGGAGTGCCTATCCTGGTCGGCGGGGGCCGAACGAGGAGTCCCTGCGGACGAATTTCTCATCGAGAGAACCCTGGACGCATCTAGTTCCTGTCTTTTCGTCATTGATGGCCTGGAGGACTGGCTGGAGACGCTTGATACGGAAGCAAAACGTATCTCGCTCCGCACTCTGTTGATGGAAGTTCCAGCCTGGCTTCGTAGGCTGCGCCATCGGTCGCTAGGCCTTGTGGTATTCGTGCGCAAGGACCTTGTACGTGCGGCGATCAGGCAGAACCTCGGACAGTTCCTCAATCGGTACGAGCCCTACGAGCTGAGATGGGATACCGAGGACGCCCTCCGACTCTCGCTATGGGTTGCGGAGGGCGCTAATGCCGTGACGGTCTCGAAGACTCCTATCTCAGACTTGGGCTACGAGGAGCTCGTCGAGGCTCTCCTTCCGTTGTGGGGGGCAAAACTTGGGACCGATAAGTCCCGTGAGGCGTGGGCTGAGCGATGGGTTCCGGCGGCCCTCGCGGACTTCAATGAGCAAATCCAGGCCCGTGATGTCGTCCGCTTCCTGTATGAGGCGGCGAAGGCTTCTGTAGGAGACGACCGTTGGCCAGACCGGGTGCTGACTCCGTCTGCGATGCGTCGCGCATTGATCACTTGTAGCAGTGAAAAGGTCCGTGAAATCAACCAGGAGAACCCACCTCTAGGGAAACTTCTGCGGCATATGTCACTGTTTTCCGAAACCGTCAAGATGCCGTTTGATCCGGAGGACCTGCAACTGACGACCGACGACGTCGAAGCGTTGGAGCAATGGGGTGCGTTGGCAAGAGATGTCGATGGGCGATACCGGATGCCCGAGATCTACCGTCACGCGCTCGGTTTCCGGACACAGGGCAGGGCGCGGGTTGTTCGGAGCCTCTAAAACGCTATCGGGTGCACGATTACCACGGGGGTTGACTAACAGCGCGGTTACTCCAACACATGCTTCCACCACAGTGTTTCCTTCTGGGCGAGCGGGAGAATTCGGTGTGTGCCGGGATCGCCTCCTGTCACTCTCTTCTCCTTTTCCGAGCGTATTTGCTGGGAATGAGGCCGGGTCCGGGGATGGTGGTGGTGCCTGAGGCTGGTGTTCAGAGCGGGTGCCGTGGCATCGGGAACATCACAGCGAAGAAGTCGGACGTCCCTATTGTTCGCGGTGGCCCGGGTGGGCCCGCCCGCGGTGGCCGGTCCCGAGCGGGCGCACCGGGAGAGCGTGACGCCTCGGGCGCCGACCCGCCGGTGCGGGCCGACGCCCAAGGCCGTCGGGTCCGGAGCCGCCGCGCCCGTTCGGGCGCGGTCGGCTCAGAAGCGGTCGACCAGGAGCTGCCCGTCCGCGGCGCGCTGGCCGGTCAGGCCGCTGCCGTAGTTGGCCTCCACCCGCGAGCGCTCGGAGGCGTTGGGGTAGACGCTGGTGCAGTTCACGCCGCCGGTGGAACCCGACATCAGCGACGAGCACGGGCCGGGCTTGGCGTCGGGCAGACCCAGGCTGTGGCCGAGTTCGTGCGCGGCGATGCGCACCGCGTCGTAGCCCTGGGCGGTGCCCTGGCGGCCCATCCAGACGGTGACCTGCCCGCCCGGGCGCACCGGGCCCAGGTGGGCGCGGGGCCAGCCGTCGTCGGCGATGACGCGGATCTCGGCGCGCCGTCCGGCGGCGGCCGGTTCCAGGCGAACGTTGCTGACGCTGGAGTTCCACACGCGCACGGCCGAGGCGACGGCGGAGGTGTACTCCGCGGCCCGGCTGGCGTCGTAGTACAGGACGGTCTGGCGCAGCGACTGGGACTGCTCCGCGGGTGCGGCGGCGGCCGGTGCGGTGCCCACCAGCGTCAGCGCCAGCGCGCTCAGGGCGATCAGGACGGGCATGAGGATGCGTCTCAGCATGGGGGTCTCCCGGGGGTGAGGGTGCTGATGTTGTTTGGTGACCCGGTGGGGTCGGCCTGATGCTATGTGTAGTGACGTATCGCCACAAGATGTGCAGTACGCCTAATTGGGGCACTGCGTACCGTCCTGGAAGCCCCGGGATGAGGGATGCGCTTTTTGTCGGAAACGTCGGATACAACGGGGAAATCCGTACGCCACGACTGCCGCGAGGGACCCCCTGATGCACCGTCCTGCCCTGCCCCTGCCGCCCGCCGACGACGCGGTACACGTGCCCGGCATGCTGCTGATTCGCACCGACCACGGCGACGACGAGGCCTGGGACGACGTGCGCTCCCGGATGGGCGAACTGCCCGGTCTGGTGGTGCCCGGTCCTGGCCACGAGGCCCCCGCGGTGTCGGAGGCACCCGTTCCCCGGCGCCTGGTCGTGGTGGACGATCCCGCCTGGCGGGGCGCCGCCCCCGAGGAGGTGGGCGAGGCCCTGGACCGGGAGGGGGTGTGGGTCCCCGACCTGGTCCTGCTCGCCAACGACAGGACTTCGGCCAACGCCGGTCCGCGCCCGCTCCTGGCGTTTCGCGGCACCGGCGGGGACGCGTTCCGGATCACGCCCCGCCAGGCGGCCCTGACCTACCTCGTGCTGCACCGCCTCGACCCGGACACGACCCTGGAGGACTTCGAGGGGTGGGCCCCGGCCGAACCCGGGTGGGAACCCGACGAGGACGAGACGGTGGAGGACTGGGAGTCCGGACTCCCCGAACCCGTGGGCGCCTACCTGGAGTCCCTGGAGGTCCCGCCCCGCTACGAGCCCCCGGCCCGGCCACTGCCCCCGCTCACCCACGACAACGACGGTCTGCTCGTGCGCACCGACTTCACCGACGAGGCCGCCTGGACGGCGCTCCTGGACACCGTGCACCGTCCGGGACGGGGCTACGGGGATCCGATCGACGACTTCGGCGACTACGTCGACACCGTGGACGACCCGGTGTTCGAGGGCGCCACCCCAGAGCAGCTGATGGCGGTGGTGTGCGCCGACCCGGAGGACTCCGACCAGATGACCGCCGACGTTCTGTTGGTCGCGGACCGGGCCGCCATGCGCGATCCGGAGCACCGGCTCCTGGTCGTGCCCCTCGAGGAACGCGTCGGACGCACCTTCCGGCTCATCCCCGAACTGGTCGGGGGCATGGTGGTCAACCTGGCCATCGCCAACCAGGACGTCGAGGACTTCATGGACGAGGACACGAAGGCCCGCCTGGAGGGGTGGTGACCGCTTCGGGGCGGTGACCCGCGAACGGGAGGACCCGTGCGGCCGGGCAGGGGACGTGCCGGACCGGCCGCGGTGCGCGCGGGCTCCGCGTAGCCGGTTCCGAGCGAGGGAAGGGTGGGCGGCCGTAACCACCCCGTCCGGAAGGCCGGGCCACCGCTCCTCCCGCTGCAAGGTAGGTTGCGGATATGGATGAGAGCGGGAGCCACCGCGCCGACGAGGGCGACACCGAGGTGCTCCGCGCCGTGGGCGCGCGGCTGCGACGCCTGCGCAACCGGGAGCGGCTGACCCTCGCCGAGCTGTCGGAGCGCACGGGGGTCACCCCGAGCACGCTGTCGCGCCTGGAGACCGGGCGCGTGCAGCCGACCCTGGGGCAGCTGCTCCCGCTCTCACGCGTGTACCGGGTGCCGATCGACGAGCTGGTGGACGCGCCCAGGGTGGGCGATCCGCGGGTGCACCTGCACCCGGTGCGCCGCTTCGGCCTGACGTTCATCCCGCTCACCCAGCGCGCGGGCGGGGTCCAGGCGTACAAGGTCCTCTACCCGCCAGCGCGGACGCTGCCGACGCCCGAGCTGCGTACGCACGACGGGCACGAGTGGTTCTACGTGCTCTCGGGAACCGTCCGGCTGGTCCTCGGCACCGAGCAGGACCTGCTGCTGAGCGCGGGGGAGGCGGCCGAGTTCGACACCCGGACCCCGCACTGGATCGGCAACCCCGCCGAGCACGGAACCGCGGAGACCATCGCGATCTTCGGGACCCAGGGCGAACGCGTCCACCTGCACGGGAGCTGAGGGGGTTCGCCGGTCGCGCGGAGCGGCCGGGCACCCGCCCGCGGCGGTCCCGCCCCGGCCCGCCGAAAGCGGGGCCGCCTGGGGCAGCGGGGCCGCCTGGGGAGAGGCCGGGGGCCACCGGGACGCACCGCGCACACGCGCTCTTGCACTTCTGCACGAGAGCTGGCCCCGCGGCGTCGGCAGCGCGAACACTGGCGTCCATGGAAACAGACAAGGACGCCTCGCCCAGCGAAGAGTTCTGGGAACGCCACTACCGGGACGACGACCCCTCGACGCCACCGCCCGGCCCGAACGCGGCCTTCGCCGAACTCGCCGGGGAACTGGCTCTGGTGCCGCCGCGGGAGCCGGAACGCGCAGCGGGCGCACGCCGCGCCCTCGAACTCGCCTGCGGCCGGGGCGGAGACGCCCTGTGGCTGGCGGGCCGGGGATGGAACGTCACGGCGGTCGACGTCTCGGAACACGTGCTCGCCGTGCTGGGCGAGCGGGCCCGCCGGGCCGGAGTCGAGGACCGCCTCACCACGCGGCGCCACGACCTGACGCTGTCGGTCCCCGGCACCGGACCGTGGGACCTCGTCTACGCGAACTACTTCCAAACCCCGGTGGACATCGACCGTGACGCCGTTCTGCGCCGGGTGTCGCGGTCGGTGGGCGAGAACGGGCTGCTGGTCGTGCTCGACCACGCGTCCAGCGCGCCCTGGTCCTGGGAGCAGCGCGACGACTTCCCCGCCCCCGAGGACCTGTGGCGGTCGCTGGACCTGGGAACCGACTGGACCGGCCTCGTGTGCGAGCGGCGTTCGCGGTTGGCCCACGGACCCGGCGGTCGGAGCGCGCGGGTGAGCGACAACGTGGTGGTGGCCCGGCGCCGCACGGGGGCGACGCCGCGTCCGTCGGGCGCTGCCACCGGCGCCGCGGGATCGAGCACCGCCGGGGACCGCCGATGAGCGGCCACCGCCCGGACCGGACACGGACGACACCGCAGGGACCCGCGAAGACGCCCACCCCAGCGCCGCGCCGACGCGACCAGCCCCCGCCCAGGACGGGGTCCGCGGAGAAGGAGGTCCTCACCGGGTTCCTGGCCTACCTGCGCGAGAGCGTCCTCGCCAAGCTGGACGGCGCACCGGAGCAGCACGTGCGCGCCCCCGGCGTCGCGTCCGGCACGAACCTGCTCGGCCTGGTCAAACACCTGGCCCACGTCGAGCGCGCCCTCTTCCTCGGGGAGGAGGTCCGCGACTGGCAGGCCACGTTCCACGCCGACACCGGCGAGACCACGGCGGGCGTTCTGGAGGGGTACCGCGCCGCCGTCGCCGCCGCCGACCGGGCCATCGCCGACTGCGACGACCTCGGCCAGCCCGCGCACGCGGGGCACCGGAACAGACCGGCCCCGTCGATGCGGTGGGCGCTCGTGCACATGATCGAGGAGACCGGCCGCCACGCCGGGCACCTGGACATCCTCCGCGAGCTGGTCGACGGCCACACCGGCCGCTGACCGCCACCGCACCGCGCCGGAGCGGGGGTCCGGGGCCCTACTTCAGACCGAACCGCTCCGCGATCTCCGGAGGCAGCGGGGGACGGTTGGAGCCCCGGACCCGGCTGGCGATGGGCTCCAGCGCGGCGAGGTCGGAGCCGGTGAGCTCCACCTCGGCCGCGCCGGAGTTCTCCTCCAGCCGGGACTGACGGCGCATGCTCGGGATCGGCACGACCGGCGTGCCGAACCTCTTCCGCTGCCCCATGAGCCAGGCCAGAGCGACCTGCGCGCGCGTGGCCCCGTGGGCCTCGGCGACCTCCTCGACCGGACGCAGCAGGGAGGCGTTGTGGTCGCGGTTCTCCTCGTTGAACCGTGGGACGGCGCGTCGCACGTCAGTCTCGTCAAGCCCCTCCGAAGAGGTGTGGACACCGGTGAGGAAGCCCCTGCCGAGCGGTGAGTAGGCGACCAGCGAGGCGCCGACCTCGGCGCAGGCGGGCAGGACGGACTCCTCGACGCCGCGGTCGAACAGCGACCACTCCATCTGCACCGCGGCGACGGGGTGCACCCGGGCGGCGGCACGGATCTGCTCCGGGGACACGTTGGACAGGCCGAGCGCACGGACCTTGCCTGCGGCGACCAGTTCGGCCATGGCGCCGACGGTCTCCGCGATCTCCACCTTCGGGTCGGGGATGTGGACGTAGTACAGGTCGATGTGGTCGACGCCGAGGCGTCGCAGGCTCGCGTCGCAGGCCCGGGGGACGTAGGCGGCCTCGCCGCGGACGTCCATGGTCATGTTGCCGTCGGCGTCCACGACGCCGCCGAACTTGGTCGCCAGGGTGATCTCGTCACGCCGGCCGGTGGCGAAGAACCGCGCCAGCAGCCGCTCGTTCGCACCGGCCCCGTAGACGTCGGCGGTGTCCCAGAAGGTCACGCCGAGGTCGGCGGCGCGCGCCAGGGTCCTCAGGGACTCCTCGTCGTCGACCGGACCGTAGTGGTCGCTCATGCTCATGCAACCGAGACCGAGGGCCGACACCTCGGACCCCGAACTCCCGAGAGGGACAGATCGCATCGCCGCTTCCTTTCGCTGACCCCGTCCTGTCCGGTGGAGCCGACAGGCGTCGCAGGGTTTTTTTGGGGGGAGAGAGAGCGCCCGGTCGGCCAGGTCCCGCAGGTGGCCGCGGACGGTGCTCCGCGCTGTGGACACGGATTCCCGTGCGCCACATAATGACGGAGGAGCTCGAAAATAGTGAACGTCTTCGTTCACTATCGCACGCCCCTTGCGCACCCGCAAGGGGCGCAATCGGTCATCGGAGGGTTTGATGGGTTCGTCGGGCACGGCCTCGGTTCCGGTCGACCGGTCGGGGCCCCGCCGCCGCGGCGCGGTCCTGGTCGCCGCGATCCTCGCCGCCGCACTGGACCAGCTGCGTGAGGTCGGCTACGCGGCCTTGACCATGGACGGGGTGGCCGCCGCGGCGGGCACCGGCAAGGCGGCGCTGTACCGGCGCTGGGGCAACAAGGACGAGCTGGTCATGGACGCACTGACCAGCGCGCTGCCCAAACCGTCCGAGGTGCGGCTGACCGGTGAGGCCCGTGCCGACATGCTCGAACTGATGCGCGGGGTCCGTGAGGCCTTCGCCCTCTCGCAGGACGCCGCCTTCCGGGCCGCGAAGAAGGGCATCGACGGCGGCTTGGGGCCGGTGGTCCAGGAACGCGTGGTCGAACCCACCCGCGCCCGCATCCTGGAGGTCATCCGCGCGGGTGTCGAGTCCGGTGAGTTCCGCCCGGGAGCGGCCAACGAGCAGACCGTGAGCGTCGCTCCGGCCATGCTCGTCTACCACTTCGTCACCCACGGCCCCGACGTCCCGGACGCCTACCTGGAGGCGATCCTCGACGACGCCGTCCTGCCGATGATCCGCGCCGTCTAGCGGGCTGGCCGGAACCGTTGCCGGTGTGTCACGAGGGCTCTGACCTGCGATGATCTTGTACTTATAGCGAGGTTGGAGGTGACGGCCCTGGCGAACCTTTCTGGTCACAAGCACCGTCGGGGTCCCGGTCCGGCGTGCGGCGGGGACGTCAGCGGCCCCCGGCCGCGGAGGCCGGGTCCGCGGCGACCGCGCCGGGACGCCACAGGCCCGCCGCCGCCAGGGCGCACGCCCCCGTGAGCACCCCCGCACCGCACAGCACCAGGACCGGTTCCAGGCCTCCGGCCCACCCGGCCAGCGGGTAGGTGAGCAGGAAGCAGGCGTGGGAGAGCGAGAACTGGGCGGCGAAGACCCCCGCCAACGCGCCCTCGGGGGCGGCCTCGCGCAGCAGCCGGCCCGTGGGCGCGGACACCAGCGCGCACCCCGCGCCCAGCACCGCCCATCCCGCGCCGAGCACCACCGGCCCCGGAGCCAGGGCCCAGCCCAGCGCCAGGGCCGCCGCCCCCGCCGTGAGGACGCCGGGACCGGTGAGCATCAGCGCGCGCGTGCCGAACCGGTCCACCAGCGTTCCCAGCGCCAGTGCCACCGCCATGGAACCGGCGCCGAAGCAGGCCAGTACCAGTGCCACGACGGTGTCGCCGCCGCCCAGGTGGGAGCGGACGAGGACGACGGTGTCGACCAGGACCAGCGCGGTGACCACGGCCACGGCCGTGTTCAACGCCGTCAACGCCAGCAGGCGCCGGTCGGTGCCGAAGGCCCGCCAGCTCGCCGCGGCCCGGCGCGGACTCCGCGAACCGGGCGTCGGGGCGGGCAGGGCGGTGGTGGCCACCAGGGCGGCGGAGACGGCGAAGCCGAGCGCGGTCAGTGCGAACAGGCCGTCGAAGGGCACCGCGAGCAGCACGAGCGCGGCCAGCAGCGGCGAGGCCAGCGCCTCCAGGTCATAGGCCAGGCGCGACAGGGCCAGCGCCGAGGTGTAGCCGCGGTCGTCCACCAGTTCGGGGATGACCGCCTGGAAGGCGGGGGTGAAGGCCGCCGAGGCGCACTGGAGCACGGCGATGAGCACGTACACCTGCCAGACCTGGTCCACGAACGGCAGGCAGGCCACCG
>ANAW01000244.1:0-15875 GCA_000340945.1 Nocardiopsis synnemataformans DSM 44143
CGGCGATGAGCACGTACCCCTGCCAGACCTGGTCCACGAACGGCAGGCAGGCCACCGCCAGGGCGCGCACCGCGTCCGAGCCCACCAGCACCGCCTTGCGCGGGGCCCGCGCCAGGGCCGCGGTCAGCAGCGGCCCCGCCCCCACGTAGGCGAGCATCTTGACGGTCAGGGCGGTGGCCACCACCTGCCCCGCCCGGCCCGGGGCCAGGTCGTAGGCCAGCAGCGCCAGGGCGACCGTGGCCAGCCCGGTGCCGGCCAACGCCACGACCTGGGCGTAGAACAACCTGCGGTAGGACGCGAAGTCCGCCAGTACCCGCCACACCACGATCACCACCTGGAAAGAAGGGGGGAGCACGACCACACGCACCACATGAGTGCGCAAGTACGCACATGATGTCATAAGGTGCGGAATCTTCCCGCCTCCGGGCCCGCACCGCGCCCTAGACTGCGCACATGCGCACCAGCGACGAGCAGGACGTCCCCAGCCGCGTGCACCCGGCTCCACCCGAACACGAGCGGCTCGCCGTGGCCGCCAACGTGTTCGCCCTGCTGGCCGACCCCACCCGGCTGCACCTGCTGTGGACCCTGGCCGGGGGCGAGGCGGACGTGAGCCAGTTGACCGAGTCCTGCGGAGCGTCGCGCACCGCGGTCTCCCAGCACCTGGCCAAGCTGCGCCTGGCCGGTCTGGTGGAGTTCCGCAAGGAGTCCCGGCACGCCATCTACCAGCTGCGCGACGGCCACCTGCGCCGCCTGGTGCTGGAAGCGCTCAACCACGCCGACCACGTCGTGACGGGCGAGCCCTTCCACGACTGACTGTGAGGAACGCGGGCCGCGCACATCTGTCCGGGCGCGCCCCTGTCCCTGCGACCGCCGACAGCGGTGCGCGGTTTCTCCGCGACCCGGTACCGGACTCCCGCGCGAAGGAGGACGGGTCCGCCCCGAAGGGTTCGCGCCTGGTCACCGACACCGGGTTTCCGAAGGAGGAGGGGAGCGGGCGCGCCTCCTTGGAGGGGCCAGCGCGCTCGGCGGGTCCGACGGACGTGGGTGCGCGGCGACCGGAGGCTTAGGCGGGCCTTGTCGGGTGGCCGCCGAGGGCCTCGGCGACGCCACCGCTACAGTTCCTGGCATGGACCGGCACACCTCCACGCGGCGACAGCGCACCCTCGCGGTGCCGTTGATCGCCCTGGTGCTCATGTGCTTCATGTGTGTCCTGTGCCACAGCACGGGCCCGGTCGCCCAGGCCGCCTCCGCGTCCGCGGCTTCCGCCGCCACGGCCTCCGCGTCCGCCGCCGCCGACTGCCCGGAGCAGTCCCGGGAGGCCGCCGCGGTTCCGGCCGTGGACCCCGCCGCGACCCCGCAGGCCCCTCAAGTCGCGCACGCGTGCGAGGTGACCGAGGGACACGGACTGCCCACCGCGCCGCCCCTGTTCCTCGTCGCCCTCGGCGTCGCCTTGACCCTCGCGCTCCTGCTGGCCCCGCGGCCGGGACCGGCCCCGCGCCCCGTCAGCCGCCCGCCCCTCGCCCCCCACGGGTACGGGCTGCTGACGCTGCTCTGCGTCCAACGGGTCTAGGACACGGTCACCCGCCTCCTGCGCGCGCCCCGCGCGAGGAGGTCCGCGGCCGCGCCCCTCGCGCGGCCCCCTCCACGCGACCGTTTCCCCGGGCGCGCCCCGCCGCGCCCCGCACCCCAGGACACCCACATGAGCAAGAACCTCGGTATCACCCTCGGCCTGATCATGGTCGCCGTCATCGGACTGGGCCTCCTCATCGCCCTCGACGACCGGGGCGGCACCGCCGCCCCCACGGCCCCGAACGGCTCCGCCGACCCGCAGGCCGCACCCACCGCACCGGCCGGAATCCTGGTCCGCGAGGACAGCCGCCACCTCGACCGGGTGGAGGAGGCGCCGGTGACGGTCGTGGAGTTCCTCGACTTCGAGTGCGAGGCCTGCCGCGCCCAGTTCCCGGTCATGGAACGGATCCGCGAGGACTACGACGGGCGGATCAACGTGGTCATCCGCTACTTCCCCATGCCCGGGCACACCAACGCCGAGCCCGCCGCCGCGGCCGTGGAGGCCGCCGCCCAGCAGGGCGCGCTGGAGGAGATGTACGTCCGGATGTACGAGACCCAGGCCGAGTGGGGCGAGTCCCGGGACTCCCAGGCCGAGGTGTTCGTCGGTTTCGCCGAGGACCTGGGCCTGGACACGGAGGAGTTCGTCCAGGCCGTGGAGGACCCCGCCACGCTGGAGCGCGTGCGGTCCGACTTCCGGGACGGCGTGACCCTGGGTGTGCAAGGCACCCCGACCATCTTCGTCAACGGCCGCCCCACCCCGAGCATGCCCAGCTACCAGGTGCTCTCGGCGATGATCGACCGGGAGCTGGAGGGATGAGACCTCCCACCGCGTCCGGCCCCACCGCGTCCGGCCCCACCGCGTCCCGCCGCGCCGCGGCGCCCCCGCCCGGGGCCGCGGTGCCCATCGTCAGCCGGGCCCTGCCTTGGCTGCTCACCCTGGGCGGCGGCGCCGGGCTGCTCGCGGCCCTGGCCCTGCTGGTCGAGAGGATCCGCGTGCTCGCCGATCCCGGGCACGTGCCCGCGTGCAGCCTCAACCCGGTGCTCTCCTGCGGCACCGTCATGGCCACCCCGCAGGCCGAGGTCTTCGGGGTGCCCAACCCGGTCGTCGGCGTGGTCTGCTTCACCGTGGTCACCACCGTCGGCGCGGCGCTGGTCGCCGGAGCGCGCTTCGACCGCTGGTTCTGGCTCGGACTCCAGGCGGGCGTGCTCTTCGGCGCCGTCTTCGTGCACTGGCTGATTTTCCAGAGCCTGTACCGCATCGGTGCGCTGTGCCCGTACTGCGTGGTCGTGTGGGCGGTGACGGTACCCCTCTTCTGGTACGTCACCCTGCACAACGTGCGCTCCGCGCACCTGCCCACACCGGCGTGGGCCGGGGCGCCCGTCGACCTGCTGGCCCGCAACCACACCGTCGTGCTCACCGTGTGGGCGCTGGCGGTCGTCGGCGCGGTCGGCCAGGCGTTCTGGACCTACTGGTCGACGCTGCTGTGAGCCTCTCCTCCCGGTGGGCCGCCACGCACGTCGGGGCATCGGCCCCGACGTGCGTGGCGGAACCCGTGACGGAGCGTGCGCGAAACGTAGGTTGGACGCATGCGCGTACTGGTCACGGGTGGTGCTGGGTTCATCGGATCGAGGGTCGCGGAGGAACTCCGCCTGGCCGGGCACGAGGCGGTCACCCTCGACGCCTACCTGCCCCAGGCCCACGACGGGAGGGACTCCGAGGACAGAGCCGTCGACGTCGTGGGCGACGTCCGGGACGGTGAGATCGTCGAGCGCGCCCTGCGGGGCGTGGACGCGGTCTGCCACCAGGCGGCGATGGTGGGGCTGGGTTCCTCCGACTTCCTGGACGCCCCCGACTACGTGCGCTGCAACGACCTGGGCACGGCGGTCCTGCTGGCCGCCATGGCCAGGTCCGGGGTCCGCGACGTCGTCATGGCCGGTTCGATGGTCGTCTACGGGGAGGGAAGGTACACGTGCCCGGAGCACGGCGACGTCCGTCCCGGCCCGAGGGCGGAGTCGGACCTGCGGGCGGGCGCGTTCGACCCCCCGTGCCCCCGGTGCGCGGCTCCGCTCGTGCCCGGCCTGGTGGGGGAGGACGCGCCGAGCGACCCGCGCAACGTCTACGCCACCACGAAGCTGGCGCAGGAGCACCTGTGCGCCGCGTGGGCCCGGTCCGTCGGCGGACGCGCGGTGTCGCTGCGCTACCACAACGTGTACGGGCCGGGGATGCCGCGCGACACCCCGTACGCGGGCGTGGCCTCCTTCTTCCGTTCGGCGCTGGCCCGGGGCGAGGCGCCCCGCGTGTTCGAGGACGGCCGTCAGCGGCGCGACTTCGTGCACGTCGGCGACGTGGCGCGGGCCAACGTGGCGGCGCTGGAGGCCGTGCCGGGCAGGGCCCCGGGGGAGCTGTCCGCCTTCAACACCGGCAGCGGGACGCCGCACACCATCGGCGAGATGGCCCGGGCGCTGGCGGACGCGCACGGCGGCCCCGAACCCCGCGTCACCGGCGAGTACCGGCTCGGCGACGTCCGGCACATCACCGCCTCCTCCGACCGCCTGATGCAGGAGCTGTCCTGGCGGCCGAGGGTCGGTTTCGCCGAGGGGATGGCCGAGTTCGCCCGTGCCGAACTGCGCGGTTCGGCCGGGTCCGGAGTGCCGAAGGCCGATGTGTCCGCGTGTCGCGACCGCCTTTCCCGCCCTGTGTCCACATGACTTCGTAGCGTAACCAGGGTGATCAGAGAACCACACGAGTACGGCCAGGACGAACCGGCGCAGGCGCCGCCCGACACGGCGGGGGGGGGGGCGCCNGCTGCCCTGTCTGGACGAGGCGTCCGCCCTGCCCTGGGTCATGGAACGCGTCCCCCCGGGGTGGCGGGCGATCGTCGTGGACAACGGCTCCACGGACGGCTCGGCCGCCATCGCCGCGGCGCTGGGGGCCCTCGTCGTCTCCGAACCGCGCAGGGGCTTCGGCGCGGCGTGCCACGCGGGCCTGTCCGCCGCGACAGCCGAGTTCGTCTGCTTCTGCGACTGCGACGCCTCACTGGACCCCGCCCTGCTCCCGGCGATGGTGGACCGGGTGCGGGTCGGCGGGGCGGACCTGGTCATGGGCAGGCGGCGCCCCGTACGCCGGGGAGTCTGGCCGGCGCACGCCAGGATCGGCAACGCCGTCGTCGCGCGGATGCTGCGCTCGCGGACCGGGGTGCGGGTGCGCGACATCGGCCCGATGCGCGCCGCCCGCAGGGCGGAGCTGCTCAAGCTGGGGATGACCGACCGGCGCTCGGGCTACCCGTTGGAGACGGTCGTGCGCGCCGCCGACGCCGGGTGGCGGGTGGACGAGGTGGACGTCCCCTACCTGCCGAGGTCGGGCGCCTCCAAGGTGACGGGGACGTGGCGCGGCACGTGGACCGCCGTGCGCGACATGACGGCGGTGCTGCGCGAGCCAGCGGCCTCGGAGGGCCTGCGCGCGTGGGGAGGGCGGCCATGATCCGGACCGGTGAGCCGGACCTCCCGGCAGGGGGCACCACCCTGCTGGTGATCGCCAAGGAACCCGTTCCCGGGCGGGTCAAGACACGGTTGACCCCCGAGTACTCACCGCGGGAGGCCGCAGCGGTCGCCGAGGCCGCCCTGGCGGACACCCTGCACACCGTGCGCTCGCTCCCCGCGCGCAGACGGCTCCTGGTGCTGGAGGGACGGCCCGGGCCCTGGCTCCCGCCGGGGTTCGAAGTGGTCCCGCAGTCGGGCGGCGGGCTCGACGAACGGCTCGCGCACGCGTTCGCCCGGTGCTCGGGCCCCTCCCTGCTGATCGGCATGGACACCCCCCAGGTGACCGGGGAACTCCTGGCGCCCGCCCTGGCCCCGGACGCCTGGGAGCGCGTCGACGCGTGGTTCGGTCCGAGCGAGGACGGGGGGTTCTGGGCGCTCGGCCTGGCCGCGCCCGACCCCCGCCTGCTGCGCGGCGTCCCGATGTCGACGGAGCACACCGGACGGTTCCAGCGCGCGCGGCTGGTCGACGCCGGGCTGCGCGTGGGCGACCTGGACGTGCTCACCGACGTCGACACGCCCCGCGATGCCGCGCTGGTGGCCTCGCTCGTACCCGGCAGCCGCTTCGGCATGGCCGTCGGGCTCGGGAGAGCGGGGTGTCGGCGGTGAGCGCGACCGAGACCGGGATCGACACGAGGTCGGCTCCGTGGCTGTGCGACCCCTACTCACAGGCGCTCGCGAACGGCCGCGGTCCCCTCTTCCTCCGACGCCCCGACGGGTGGATGCTCCGCCTGGACGTCGAACGCTGGTGCGGGGAGACCGACGCCGCGGACGAGAGCGTGCTGGAGCGCTCCGAGGGCGACACGCTGGACGCCGGGTGCGGTCCCGGGCGCATGGTCGTCGCGCTCGCCGCCCGGGGCCGCCGGGCGCTGGGCGTGGACATGAACCCCGTGGCCGTGTCGCGCGCGGTCGGGGCGGGCGGCCGGGCGGTGTGCGCCTCGGTGTTCGATCCGCTTCCCGGTGAGGGCGCCTGGCGTACCGCGCTGCTGGTCGACGGCAACATCGGTATCGGCGGCGCCCCCGGGGAACTGTTGGCCCGGATGCGGGAGGTCGTGCTGCCCGGCGGTCTGCTCATCGTCGAGGCCGCCGCCCACGAGGTCCACGAGTGCGTGACGGTGCAGGTCACCGACGGTCGGGGGGAACCGGGCGCCCCGTTCCCGTGGGCGCGGATCGGGCTCCAGGCCCTGCGGCGGTGCGCGGAGGGGGCCGGGTGGGAGTGGTCGGAGGCCTGGCAGGTGCGGGGGCGCCGGTTCGCGGCGCTGCGTGCGCCGCGCTGAGCCGTGCTGTGCCGTGCCGTGCCGGGGTGGGGTGGGGTGGGGTGGGACGAGCGGATCCGCGCTCCCGCCGCGCTGGACCGCGTCCGTGCGGAGCGGCCGCCGCCACGGCCGCCACCTGAGCGCCCGGTTGTCGCTGCGCTGTCGCGTGTGCCGGGCGGATCCGCGCGTCCGCAGTGCGGGGAGGGCGGTCGGGCTGTACGGGGCGGGCGCTTCGTCCGTGCGGGGCGGGGCGCTCAGGCCGAGCGGGTTCGCAGGTACCGGGCCGCGCCCAGAGCCGCCGACGCCGCGAACAGGGCCGCGCAGACCAGCAGCCAGCGGACGCCGAACGGCTCCCCGGTCAGACCGGTCTTGGAGACGTAGGTGTCCGAGGGGCCGAGGACCAGCGGGAGGTAGACCAGGAGCAGGAGCGCGGACACGACCGCCGGGACGCGCACGTGGTCGAGGAGGGCCACGCGCGCCCGGCCGGGTCCGCGCCGCGTATCGTCGGCCCGCCCGCGCCGGCCCAGGACCGCGAACCGCAGCGCGCGGTCCGCCAGGCTGTAGGCCGGGACGAGGACGAGGTCGTGCAGCAGGACCGCGCCCACGAACCACACCACGACGCCCCACGGGTCGCCCCCGCCGAGCAGGCGCGCGCCCGCGTAGCCGACGGGGACGAACACGCCGACCATCAGCAGCAGGTGCCACGGCGAGGCGCCGTACCAGCGCCGCAGGAGGGCCATCACACCTCCCCGAAGCCGAGCCGGGTGACCCACTTCGTGTTGTGCACACCCGGGCACGCCGGGACGATCACCCGCGCCGGGTAGCCGTGGTCGACGGACAGGTCCCCGCCGCCGACGCGCAGGGCCAGGAGCGACCGCGGGTCGGCGACCTGGTTGTCGCGGAGCGCGGCGCTGCTGAAGGCGCCCGTGCGCTGGGCGGACTCCACGAAGACCCCCGGCGGCCCCTCGGCCCCGACCAGGGCGGCGAGGTCGGCCAGGCGCACGCCCTCCCAGTCGAGGGCGCGCGTCGACCACCCCTCCACGCACGCGATCGGCAGCGCCGACCGGTGCTGGGGCAGCGCGAGCAGTTCCCGCCTGGTGAGGACGACCTCGCGGCCGCGCCACCGGACCGTCAGCCGCCAGCCGGGCCCGGTGTCGGCGTCGGTGACGCCCGCGTAGGCGGCCGTGGTGTTCACCGGGAACCCGTCGGCCCCGCCCTCCGACAGCCTGCCGTGCGGTGCCATGACCGCCGTCCGCCGCAGCGGGCCGCCGAGGCTCTGCCCGACCGTCGTCAGGAGGAGCACCGACGAGCCCAGGCCCACCGCGCCCAGCAGGGTGCGGCGCGAGGCCGTGGGCGGGTCGGGGTCCGGCGCGACCAGGCCGTTCGCGTCCCGGGCCCCGTCCGCGTCCCTGTCGCCGAGCCCGTTCGTGCCCCCGTCCCCACTCCCGTCCGCCTCTCCGTTCCCGTCCCCGTCCCCGTCCCGGGGCCGAGCGGCCGGGCCGCTCCGGGTGTCACGGAGTCCGCGTCCGCGCAGTTCCCGCACCACCGTCGGCAGCTTCAGGACGATGTGGGACAGCAGAGCGGCCACGAACACCCAGGAGCCGTAGAAGTGCAGGGGGTAGAAGGACCCGGGGAAGAGGTACTCCAACTGGATGTTGAGGATGCCGGTCGCGAAGACGAACAATGCGCCGCCCACCAGGAACAGCAGGGACAGCCGCTCCAGGGTCTGCGCGGCGGACCGCACCGGCGGCCAGCGGAAGAGGAGCGGTACGACCGACCAGAGCTTGGCCAGCAGCACGGGCACCAGCGTGACGCCGAGCGTGACGTGCACGCCCTGGGTCAGCCGGTAGAGCCACGGGGGATCGGTGGGCCAGGGGAAGAGGTAGAACCCGAGGACCCCCTTGCCGGGGGTCCTGTCGTTGGCTCCCAGGTCGGGGTTGTAGGCGGCGTGGGAGAGCAGGCCGGTGAGGAACAGCACCGGGAGGCCCACGAGCAGGACCGCGCCCAGCAGCGACGTCAGCCGCGGACCCCGCAGGGGGCTGCGCCAGAAGGCTGGTCGGGTGGGCCCGAGGGGCGGCCCGTCCCGGAGGAACCCGCGCACGCCCCCGGCCCGCGGGCGGGGGCCGGGCCCGGAGGCCCTGCCGTCACCGTCCGGTCCCCCCGAGCGCGCGTTCCCGCTCTGCTCGTCCTCGTCCACCCGGCTCTCCCCTCCGCGGTCGGCGACGCGACAGGAACCGCTGCCGTGGGACGGTCCGCGTGGGCGGAACCCCTCCCGTCAGGGACGGCCCGGCTTCCCCTCCTTCAGGGGGGAGCCAGGTGGTCGCCTGCCTCCCGGAACGACGGATCGCCCCGCGGTCATGCTAGGCGGGGAGGCCGCGGGCGCGGGCGCACCCGCGGCCTTCCGGTGTGTCCGTCCGGGGGCCGTGTGAGCTGGGCTTTCCCCGGACCCGGCGACACGCCGCGGGGCAACCCGACGCCGGGGCGCGTCTGTCCTACGGTGACGGCGTGACGCAGCCCGAACTCCACCAGCGCGACGTCCGGGACACGGTCGGCGCCTCCCGGACGGGTCTGCGCGCCGACCTGTCCGTGGCGGCCCTCGCGGTGCTCCTCTTCGCGTCGGCCGCCGTCGTCGGCACCCGGATCGAGCGCGCCTACGGCGTTCTGCACGTGGACTGGCCGCCGCTGTACGCGTCCTGGTTCCCCCACACGGGGCCCGGCACGCTCCCGGCCCTCGTCCTGGCGGCGGCGGTGGTGGCCTGCGGGCCCGCGGCGGCGCGCGCCCTGCCCTGGCGCGCCCTGCTGTGGGCCGTCTGGGCCGCGTCCGCGCTCTGGACCACCGCGCTCGCGCTGGTCGACGGCTGGCGGCGCGGGATCGTCAGCCGCCTGCTGTCCCCCCACGAGTACCTGTCCTCGGTCGACCGCTTCCAGGACGTGGGCGCCGCGCTGAGCACGTTCACCCGGCACATCCTCATCGGGCAGCCCGACAACTGGCCCACGCACGTGGCCGGGCACCCCCCGGGCGCCGTCCTGACGTTCGTCGCGCTGGACCGGGTCGGCCTGGGCGGCGGGGCGTGGGCCGGGCTCTGGTGCGTCGTGGTCGGCGGCTCGGCCGCCGCCGCGGTCCTGGTCGCGATGCGCGCGCTCGGCGCGGAGTCGACGGCGCGCGGGGCGGCCCCGTTCCTCGTGCTGCTGCCCGCCGCGGTGTGGGCGGGCACGTCGGCGGACGGGTACTTCGCGGCGGTCACCGCGTGGGGCCTGGCCCTGCTCGCCGTGGCCGCGGCGCCCGACGCGCGTACGCCGCGCGCCACCGCGCTGGCGGCCGGTCTGCTCCTGGGGTGGTCGGTGTACCTGTCCTACGGGCTCGTCCTCATGGGGATCCCGGCCGTGGCGGTGCTCCTGTGCGCGCGGACCGCGCGCCCCCTGCCCTACGCGCTGCTGGGCGCCCTGGCCGTCGCCGCGGCCTTCACGGCGGCCGGTTTCTGGTGGTGGGAGGGCTACCACCTGCTCGTGGAGCGCTACTACCAGGGGTTGGCGTCGGTCCGGCCCTACGGCTACTGGGTCTGGGCGAACCTGGCGGTCGCGTGCCTGACGACCGGGCCAGCGACCGCGGCGGGCCTGCGCCGGGCGCTGGCGCGGCTGCCCGGGGCGGTGCGCGGCCTGCGCCGTTCGCCGTCCCGGGAGACCGCGACGGCGGCCCTGCTGGTGGCCGCCGCGCTGTGCGCGATCGCCGCCGCCACCCTGTCGGGGATGAGCAAGGGCGAGACCGAGCGGATCTGGCTGCCGTTCGTGCTGTGGCTCGTCCCGGCCGCCGCCCTCCTGCCGGACCGCCACCACAGGGCCTGGCTGGCCGTCCAGGCGGCCACGGCGCTTCTGGTCAACCACCTGCTGCTCACCGGCTGGTGAACCGGGGCGCTCCACGGGGTCGGTGCCCGAAGCCCTGACGTCCTCGGAACCACCGGCGGAAGAACGCGTCCGCGGCGCGGCCACGGCCCCGGATCGGCTTCGGGAACGCGCCCCGGGTACGACCGGTCGCGGGGGAGCGTCGAGGGACGGGCTGAGGGGCGGGACGAGCGGTGCCGTCCCGCCCCTCAGGGCTCAGGAGTGGTGTTCTCCCTCAACCGTGTGTTCAGGCGGTGTCTCGGAGCTGGCCCAGGGTCTCGGCCCGCGACCGCTGGGTCTCGCCGTCCAGCCCCAGACCGGAGGCCGGAGACGCCCCGCAGGAGACGTCCTGTTCCGGGAACTCGCCGTCGACCAGGTAGCTCGTGGCCACGTCCCAGGCGCAGGGGTTGTCGCCGTAGACGTAGGCGCCGTGACCGCTCGCGTCGACGCTCACCAGCCGGGACCGCTGGCCGAACCTCTCGTCCAGCAGCACGCCGCCGAGGTGCGGCGTGGCCGGGTCGCGCAGGTTCTGCACGATCAGGACGTTGCCCGGGCCCTCGCCGGTGATCTCCACCGGAGGCTCGGCCGGTTCGTTCTCCCAGTAGGCGCAGGGCATGACGTTGGCGGTGGCCGCGCCGTACATCGGGTACTTCTCCCGGTCCTCGGCCACACCCTCCCGGTAGGCGGCCAGGTCCTCGGGCCACTCGACGTCGTTGCAGGTCACCGCGAGGAACACCGACCAGGCGTTGTCAGCGGGCCACAGCTCGCCCGACGCCGCCCCGACTCCGCCGACCGGTGCGCCGCCGAGCCCGCTCTCCTCCAGGTGCCGCCGCACCGCCTCCTCGTCCGCGAGGCGCACCGCCTGCCACAGCTGCGCCGTCCGCGCGTAGCTCCGCTCGCTGTACAGCCCCACGAAGGTGGCCAGCCGGAAGAGGTGGCCGTTGACACCGGCCACCGGCCCTCCCTCGTCGAGCCGCGCGGCGGTCTCGAAGTAGGTCTCCCGGACCTGTTCGGGAGAGCCGCCCAGGCCGTAGCTGCCGTCGCGCTCCGCCGCCCACGCGGCGAAGTCGGGGAAGGTCTCCTCGAAGCCCAGGGCGAACCTGCGCATGCCGTCGTAGTCGAGGAAGGTGTCGCCGATGTTGCTGTCGAGCACGATCCGGTCGGAGCGCTCGGGGAACATCGAGGCGTAGGCGGCGCCCAGCGCCGACCCGTAGGACAGCCCGAAGTAGCTGGCCTTCTCCTCGCCGAGCGCGGCCCGGATCCGGTCCAGGTCGCGTGCCATGTTCGCCGTCGAGACGTGGCGCATCAGCCCGTTCTCGTCACTCCGCGCGCACTGGTCGGCGACCGCCTCGGCGATCGCGGCCTGCTCGGTGACCGCCGCCTCGTCGACCGCGTAGGGCGGGATGTTGCCGAAGTACTCCTGGTCGGTGGTGAAGCCGCAGCTCACCGCGGACGAGTGCCCGACCCCGCGGGTGTCCATGCCGATCAGGTCGTAGCTGTTCAGGACGCTGGCGGGCATGCCCAGGGAGGCCAGGTCCGCGGGCATCGACAGCCCGGACCCGCCCGGGCCGCCGGGGTTGAGCAGCAGCACGCCGCGCCTCTGCTCCGGGACCGCGCTGGCCAGCCGCGACACCATGATCTCGATCCCGGCGCCCTCGGGGTCGTCGTAGTCCACGGGCACCGGCACGGTGGCGCACTCCAGCGGGTGCGCCTCGTCCGGGACGTCCTCGGGGCAGGCGCCCCACTCCAGCGCCGTCGTCGGCGCCCCACCCCGGTCGTCGGCCGCGGCCGGTGCCGCCGCGACCAGCGAACCGGCCAGACAGACCACCACCAAAGGGGGCAGACTCCGGCCCGCGCTCCGCCTTCGTCCCATGTCTCCAGCCTCCTGGATGTCGGTTTCACCGTCGCTCCTGCTGGCACGGCACTCCGCCGTCCGTCCCGCGGGGGACCGACCGGGACCGCCGTCGCCAGAGGCGCGTATCCAGCCTGATGTCACTCCGCCGAGTCCACCAGTGACACCGTGTCATGTGGTGACGAGGTGAACCTCATGGAAAAGCCGTGACAAGTACACATCGTTCGTGGGTGGTATCGACGTGCGTCCCGGGATCCGGCCGCCTCGGCCCGGGTACCCCCTCGACGTTCGCGGGGATCCATCGCCCCCGCCCGCGCCGTGCCTTCGACGCCCGCGCGGGCCGCGTGGCGATACTCGGTCCCATGCTCAGTGGAATCCTCGAACGCGTCCTGCCCGCCTCGCAGCTCCGCACGTCCGACGACCTGGTGCGCGACCTCGACCTGTCGGCGGGCGACAGCCGGGCGAAGAGATCGGCGTTCTGGACGATGCTGACGCTGTCGGCGGTCATCGCGGCCGGCGGCGTGCTGACCGACTCCACGGCCACGGTGATCGGCGCGATGATCATCGCGCCGCTGTCCACACCGATCATGGGGATCGCCCTGGGCATCGTCCGCCAGCGCCGGACCGGAGCGGCCCGCACGGTCGTCCTCGGCTGCCTGCTGGTGGTCGGCGTCGGAGTGGTGTTCTCCGCGGTCGTTCCCAGCAGCTACGACCTCTTGAAGAACAGCCAGGTCGCGGGACGGACCTCGCCCGGGCTCATGGACCTGGTCTCTGCCCTGGCGACCGGCGCGGCCGGAGCGGTGGCCCTGTCCCGCCGCGACGTCGCCGCCGTCCTGCCCGGCGTGGCCATCGCCATCTCCCTGGTCCCTCCCCTGGTGGTGGCGGGCGTGTGCCTGGGTCAGGGGGCGCCGTGGCTGTCGGCGGGGGCGTCGGTGCTGTTCCTGTCCAACCTGCTCGCGCTGGTCTTCGCGGGCATGGTGGTCTTCGCCGCCTCGGGCCACGGCACGCCCTCGGCGGAGCGGGACCGGCGTTCCGCGCGCGGGGTCCGCCTGGGCCTGGGCCTGTTGTTCACGGTCGTGTTCGTGCCCCTGGTCGCCAACACCGTGGTCACCGCGCTGATCGCGGTGTGGACGAACCGGGCCGAGGAGGCCGCCGAGCGGTGGATCGCGGAGCAGCCGGACGCCTCGGTGACGCGCGTGTACACGGCGTCGAGGACGCTGCACATCCAGGTCCGGGTCCAGGACTCACCGCCCCCGGTGGACGCCCTTCTCGCGGATCTGCGGGGGCGCGTCCCCGGTCAGCTCGCGGTGGTGGTGGAGACCACCCGCGGCGAGCGCATCGACGCCAGCCCGGCCGGGGGCTGACCACCGTCCCTCCGGAAAGGACCGGATGCCCGGGACGGGCCGACGACCCCTCCGCCCGGCGGGCTCAGCCGGTGACGTGCCGGTCGAGCCAGTCCATGAGGGGGCCGGTGGCGCGCCAGTCGGCGCGGACGGTGTCGAGGAGCTTCGCGGAGAGAGGCACGTCCGACCGCTCCACGTTGTGCTCGGCCCCCAGGGAGCGGTGGCGCAGCAGGTGCACGCGCGGGTGGTCGCCGCTGTACCCGCGGGGGTGGGTCTTGAGGGTGTCACCGACGATGTCGAAGCCCCGGGCCGTCAGCTCCTCGACGATCCGCGCCAGGCGCGGACCCTGGCGCTCGTCGTCGACGCCGTCGCGGTAGCGCTCCACCTGGGCGCCCGACATCGCGTGGTAGCCCGCGCCCACCGAGAGCCCCTCCAGACCGAGCTGGAGGTAGTAGCCGACCGACCCCTGGGACTGGCTGACCAGCCCCACGTGGGTCTTGTAGGGGCTCTTGTCGTGGGAGAAGCGCACGTCGCGGTTGGGTCGGCCCACCTTCATCGGGCCGAAGTCCTCCTCCAGGGCCTCGGCCAGGGCGCGTGCGGGCTCGCGCACGGCGCGCACGTAGACCTCGTGGTGGCCGTGGAAGTAGTCCTTGGAGTTGTCACGGGCCAGGCCGTCGAAGAACGCGAAGGTCTCCTCGGTGAAGCCGGTGAAGTCCATCCCTCTCCTCCTGCGGTGGCGGACGTGCGCCCGCCGTCCTACCCCCGCGGCGGTTCCCCGAACCCGGCCGCCGCCCGAAGGGCCCGCCGGGGCGGTGGTCTCCGGGGGAGACAGAAGTGGCCCGCGCGGTACGAGGCCGTCGGTCTCGGAGAGGGCCGCCCCGACTGAGCGCAGGTGGCGCTGAGAGCACTTCGGAGCGGTCCGAGACCGTTGTGGGAGGTTCCCGCCTCCCAAAAATCTCCCACTCCCGGGTGGGAGACGGGAGTCTTCCGTTCCGCCGGTTCACGCGCCTTCCGGCCGGGAACGCCCCCGCTGCCGACCGGGCGGGGGGACTGGAAGACTGTCTCCTTTTCGGTCACGGACGGTGATCGCCATGGTTGCTCCGGTGTGCGGACGCTACCGAGGCGGCATCCTGCTTGAGCGGGTGCGCTCCTGGGTTGTGCTGTCGCCGGCGCGGGCTGAGGCAGATGCCCGGTTACCGTGGTGCCAGGGAAGGCCAGGCTCGGCATCGAACCTTGACCGTGGCCTGGCCTCAGAGCTGACCAGCACTGAGAAGACTGGACTGGCCGCGGCGGACAAGCGCATCGCCGAACTGGAGGCGAGCTGGCGGTCCACCGCCGGACCAGCAACCTCCGACCTACCCTTCGGCACCGAATGAACTCTCAGCCGTGGTGTGCCCGTACACAGCTTGGGCCCAGTCGGTGCTCAACCTCGCTCAACCCCATGCGGATGGAGAGCCGAAGAGCCAGCCCTGGCGTTCACTCGGTGTTTCCACCATGATGGACAGTCGTGACCGGAATCGAGAACAGTATGGGCGGCGTCGGCAGTGACGTGACGGCCATCCAAGCCGGAACCGTCCACGGTGGGATCACCATCGTCCCTCAGGGCCGTTTCCAAGTGCCGAGGCAGCTGGCGCCCGTGGCCCGCAACTTCACCGATCGCGATGACGAGCGCACGCTTCTGGAGTCCTTGCGCGCGGGGCGTTCCGAGGACCCGGTGCCCACGGTCGTCGTCCTCAGAGGACTCCCGGGTGTCGGTAAGACGGAACTCGCCGTGAAATGGCTCAACGAGATCTCCGGTGACTACGAGCACGGGCAACTACACCTCGCACTCGGCGGCCCCGGGCTCGCCAGTGCCGTCAGTCCACCGAGCCTGCTCGAACAACTCCTCCTGGCGCTGGGTGTGGACTCCCGCAACATCCCCCACAGCAGTGCGGCCCAGCAGGGCATGTTCCGCTCTCTGACTCATAAGCGCTCCCTCATCCTGTTGCTTGATGATGCCGCCAACGCGGGCCAGGTCTCCGCTGTGCTGCCCGCCAGTGCCAGCGCTCTGGTCGTGGTCACCTGTACCCAGCGGATACCGGAGCTGGCTGCTGAGGGGGCGGCCGTCGTGGACGTGAATCCCATGCACACGGAGGCCGTCACCGAGTTCCTGACCAAAGCGCTCCCGCCGCACAAGGTCGCGGCGGCTCCGGACGGCGCCGTGCGGAGGCTCGCCGAACGATGCCACGGGCTGCCGCAGCTCGCCCACATGGCGGTGCGCACGCTCAGCAGCGATCCGTTCGAGACGATCACCGGCCTGACCGAGCGCTTCGACGAGGCCGTGGCGGCGGCCTCACACGGGAACGATGCGCCTGGGAAGCGCTCGGTGCGGACCGAGATCGACGCCTTCCTCCAGATCCTGGAGCCTTCTGCCGCTCACCTTTACCGGCTCCTCGGCCC
>ANAW01000245.1:0-21728 GCA_000340945.1 Nocardiopsis synnemataformans DSM 44143
CGGATACGGGCGACGCTCGCCGAACTGTGGCGGCACGGCCTGCTCGACGACGTACGCGACGGATCCGGCCGGTACCGCCTTGCGGAGATCGTCAGACAGCACGCTCAGGACCAGGCCGAGTCCTCCTTGGGCCCGGACGAAAAGTCCGGGGCCCGCAGGCGTTACGCCTGCTACTACCTGGCGGGCACTCTCGAGGCCGCTCGTAAGGGAACCCGGCGTTGGATGACCACCCAACAGCTACAGGACCCGCCCGCTCTGCCGAAGCTGGGAACCGCCGAAGCCGCCTGGGCATGGACACGGGTCAACCTCCAGGCGATCCTGGCCACCGCGGAGCGCTGTCAGGAGGAGGGAGACCACCGGACGGTCTGTCAGCTGGCCGAAGCATCCGACGGATACCTCCGGGAGAGGGGACGCTACACCGACCGGCTGGCTCTCATACAGATGGGGATCACTTCGGCCGAAGCGTCCGGGAACCGGGAAATCGAAGCACGTCTGCGCAACCAACACGGCCTGGCCCTCCTCGAACTCGGCCGCGGCGACCAAGCACGGCAGGAATTCTCCCTTTCGCTCCACCTGGCCCGGGAACAGGAGGACACCCGGGGCCAGGGAGCGGCACTCGAATGCCTGGGCATCGCCTCCCAAAAGGCAGGGAAGGACGAGGAGGCACTCAAGGCCTTCGACCGGGCCGAACCCTTCAAGGCCGCCATGGGACGTCCCCAGGCGATGGCCGTCCTGGGGCTGTTGCGGGGACGCTCCCTGGTCAACCTGGGGCGGTATGAACAGGCGATCGATGCCTTGGCGCCAGCCCTGGAGATCTTCCAGGAAACTGATGACAACGGTGTCGTGGACGAGGTCAACACCGCCAAGGTGCTGCTGGAGCGGGGCCGGGCCCAGGCCGGTCTGCTCCGAGGGGGAACGGCGTCCGAAGACCTGGAGCGGGCCTTGCGTATCTTCACCGACCGAGGCCTGGCCTATCAGCAGGCCCGTGCCCATGAGGCGATGGCGGAAATCGAGCGTTCGAGTGCACGGCGGGGACGGACCAGCCACCTGGACGAGGCCATTCGTCTCTATCGGATGATCGGCAGTGAGGCGGAGGCGCTGCGCCTGGAACGTTCGTCGGCTGGTGACTGAGCCGGCACACGGCGCTGACCCGGTCACCGGTTCGCCCCGTACCCGTCCGCTGATCAGGTGACGACGACCCTCACCGTCATCCGGTTTTCCGCTCCTGCTCGTACCTCCAGCTGAACCGGCTTCCCGTATGAAGGGAGTCCGCGGGCGGACCGGAAGAGGTAGTGGTACAGAACGGTGGGAAGCAGCGCGGGATCGAAGTCAGCCTCCGATGCCTCGAGCAGACACACGACCCGCGCCCCTGAGCGCCGGTGCAGGACGCAGCCCTTCCGGTCGTAGTACGCGGCGGCGCGGGGTGCGGCACGGTGGCGCAGCACCCGCAGACACCACTGGTCCCCGTCCTCGGGGAGTTCATCGGCCGGACACACCACGATGTCGGCTAACTCCGCCAGACGAATGTCCGGCTCGCTGTCCCATGCCATCAGAAAACCCGAGATCCCCTGCTGCGTCGAGGATCCGCTGACCGCGGCGGGGACCCTACGCACGCTCGGGCGCCCTTCGAAGTCCTCGTCGACGCTGGCCCACATCGCCGGATGCCCGGGTACGGGATCGGTGACCGGCAGAGGCGCGGCCTCCACGACGGGTGGCTGATCGGGCTCTTCCGCGCCCATCAGCCCGTACATGGTGCGCCGAAGCAGCGACAGAGAGGACCCCGGGTGCGAGGACACCCATGCTCGGGCGGTGTGCTCGGTATGCTCTCGGGCCTTGCGGGCGTCGGCGAGAAGAGCTTCGGCTTCGGACCGGGGATCGTAGGTAACGGCCGCGGACAGCAATCGGGCGACGGGTGACTCGGGGGAGACGAGATCGCGTCCCGCTTGGTCCAGGATCACTGGCCGCCCGAGTGCAGCCGCGTAATAGGACACCGAACCGTGGTCTCCGAATACCGCGTCCGCGGCCACGACCGCGGCCCGCCATCCTTCATTCGGGGGCAGTACCAAGAGGCCCGCACGTCGAGCGTCGGCCAGCCAGGCGTCGACTTGACCGGGGCCGTGCGCGTGCCAGGCGTTGGGGTGCAGTGCCAGTGCGACACGGAACTCGTCGATGGGCAGCGTGGCCAACAGCGTGGCTGCGAGACGCGGGTATCGGCCGAAGAGAGAACCTGATCCCCAGGTCGAGCTGATGAGAATGAGTTGCTGGCTCTTCCTCAGCCCCAGAGCCTTTCGGTAGCGGGGACGGTGGTGGAGGCTGGCCATGAGCCGGTCGTAGCAGGGGTCTCCGGCCACCACGGCGGCTGGGAGCGCGTCTGGACAGGTTGCGGCCAGGCGTGCTGCCTGTTCTGCGTGGGAGAGCACGATGGCCGACGGAATGAGCTTGCCCTCATGGAACAGCCATTCCTTCGATAGGCCGAACACGGGGCTCCCGGCTCCCGGCTCCCGGCTCCCGGCTCCCGGCTCCCGGCTCCCGGCTCCCGGCTCCCGGCTCCCGGCTCCAAATACTTATTATATCCCATTCCATGGGGGAGCCTGAGCAAAGGAGCCTTGATTCGGTGGAGTTCTCCGCCGAGACTGGTGGTGATCGCGAGATCGAAGTCCTTTTCTATGGCCTTTTCCCACTGAAGGGAAAGCCGCCCGGTGTCTCTGATGAATTCCTCCACCCCGTGGGCGAAGGCCGACGAACGGGTCCATGTGACGATGGTCTGCACCCGCGGGTCAGACTCCAGGGTGGCCAGGACGTCGAGCATCCTCGTGGCCGAGGTCACGTTATGGACGACGGCGAGTACACGCAGGGGCGCGGCGACCGTCGTCCACTTGGGTGCGAGCGCGTCCACCTCGGAAACCACGCAGGGCTTGGCGGAAGAGGTCGCGGAACCCTCCCGCGTGTTCTGCTCGCTGTCAGTGCTCACAAGGAGCACACCCTATCCAACCTGGACGAATGTGGCGATATGAGGGTGGCGGTGAGTGTGGGCATGTCGAGAGAAGCGTAGCCGTGGCAACATTGCGAGCTGGTTTCAAAGTCACGGGGGTGACTCCCGGAACTCGTCTCGCCAGTTCTCCGAGGCGAGGCTTCGGCCGCCAATGATGTCCCGTTCCAGGCACGCATGCCCATTCGCTGCGTGACCAGACCGCATGCCGGAGTCGTGCGCTGGTGTGCGGCAGGTGAAAAGACAACTGCGTCTCTCCAAGGCCACATCCGGGCATTGGCGGATCCTTACGAGTTGGTGCGTGATAACGGGTGAAGCACCGCTGAAGTGTCGTGGCGTGCTCTGGCCGGGATGATCAAGGACAACCGTGCGGTCCTGGCCCCTCCCTGGCTCACCGGCATCTCCCGGCATCACCTGGCCGCGCTCGTGGAGGAGCTAGCCCACTCCTGGGAAGCGGCCGTCGAAGACTGCCGGTACCAGGCCCCGGGCGGTGTGAAGAAGCGGGTCGTGGCGGGCGACGGGTATTCGTCTCGGGCAAGAAGAAGCAGAACACGATGAAGGCCGCCATCGTCGCCGACCACCGCGGGCGCACGCTGTGGACCGATGCGATGCGCCCCGGGCGGATGCACGGCGCCACCGCGGCCCGCACCGAGGGCATCGATGCCTGCTTTCGCTACTTCCCCGAGGTGGAGGTGCTGCTGGACGACGGCTACCTCGGACTGCGACGCTGCGTCCGGCCTGGACCAGGCCCAGGACCCTGCGCCGGAACTCGACGGGGTGTCCACGACGTCCCACGATGCCCTCCTTCAAGGGTCACGTGGTCCCAGGATCCAGAAACCCGACTCCGAAGAACGCAGGACACACCAACCTGGCCAGCGGGTTGGTAGAGGCCATGAACAAGCACACCAATACGGACAAGGACGCCGCAGCCCGCAATCCGGAGTCCGGCACCTCGCAGAGCGGGTCCGGCTCGCTGTGGCGGCGCCCTGCTCTTTCGCCGCGTCCAGGCGATGCCGATCCTTCAATAGCGGTTGTTTGATGGATGGCTACGTCGATAGGAACAGGTGACGTTTCTTGCTCAGCCCAGGGAACGGTGATCGCTCATCGCGGGGCCCGATATCGATGAGTTTGAGGAACGCTGGTGCTCTCGTCTGCGAGGATCGCTGTCGAAGCCGTGGCGGTACCCACGTGCGGAACGGCGCGCTGCGCGTCTTGTCCGTCCAGCTGGGCCAGTGCTCCCGAAGCCCCGGAAACCGGACGGGTGGTTGACGGGTAGCCCGTCTGCCGCGTCCGCTTGCGCCCCGGCAGTGCTCCTTCCCCGGGTAGTAGCGGTCCTCGTCACGGTGGTGCGGCGGGCGCCTCGCCCGCCCTACGCGCGGAAGGTGCGCGTTACGGGATCCTTGGCCGGCAGCGCGCGGTGGTAGGAGGTCGCGATGCCGGTCAGCCGTGCGGTGACCCTGCCCCTGAGCCGCCCGCCGCGTGTCACGGTCACCTGCCAGTGCTCTACCCTGTCCGCGTTCTGGACATCGAGCGAGACCTGGTACCCCCCGAGCGCTGCGCGGGCCCTCGGGGGCAGGACAGCGCCCGCGATTCGCCGCCGCACCTCCTCGGTATCCCCGTACGCGAAGACACGCACGTCCTCCGGGGAGCGGACGACGAACCTGGGAACGGCCATGTCCCGCGTCCACTCCACGAAGAACACGACGACGGCGAGGGCGTGCTCGGGGGACTCCACGCTCAGCCCGCAGGCTTCGGCGAACCGCCTGTGGTTTTCCGGACTGCCGCTGAGGAGGACGACGTGGTCCGGCCCAACGGCGGCGGCGAAGCCGAACGGGTGCGAGGCCCTGTAGGAGATGAATCTCAGGAGAGCCCAGCCCTGGGGCATGACGGCGTGGGGGACGCGTTCGGCCCGTGCCGTCTCCTTGTCGGCGATCAGGTCCGCCGCTCGGGTTCTGCCCTCGGCTCTCAGAGCCCGGACGACGCGCTCGCGCGCTCCGATCATCCACTTATCGTCGCGCACCGGCCACCTTGGTTCTGTTCGTGTTCAAAGGCAACGTTTGTCGATGAGTTCGGTCAACACCCCTGGGCGCCGACCTGGTGTGTCGATGAGTCTCAGTAACACCGAGGCCCTTGCGGTGGCCGCAACCGGTCTGTGTTCCCACCAGCGGCGGGTATCGAGGAGGGCCGAATGCCAGGCGTTGGATTTTCCGCGAGCCCGCCAGTCAGCCCGGGCCCCTTTGCTGTGTCCGGGACGCGGTAGACGCATGGTCAAGAACCCGAAGTCGGTTGCTCCCATAGAGGGGCCTTGGTGAAGAACTCGACCACCGGGTCGCCCCCAGCGTCCCAGCCCAGCCAGAGCCCTTCCTCACCCTCCAACATCGTCGAGCCGACCTCGGCCGTGTACTCCGTCTCCACCTCCTCCGCTACCACTTCCGAGTCGGCCAGATCCAGACAGTTCATCGTGAGCACAGGCGAATCGGCGACGTCGAAGTCGATGTCCCCGACACAGAGCGGGGCCGCCTCCTCACTCCTGGATCGGGATGCCTTCCAACATTCCAAAAGCGTCGCCGTTGAACGTGAGCTCGGTCGTCTCCGGCGGCGGAGCCGGCAGGTACATGTATCCGTACTGGGTGGACCCGGCTTCCGTGGCGGCGGGCCACTGGCGTGAGCCAACCCGCTCGACGTAGGAGGTGTGGTCGCCGTCGAAGACCTGCGGGTAGACGATCCCCGTCGTGGGGTCGAAGGCGCTGAAGTCGAAGTGGCCCGCGCTACCGAAGGGGTTGACGGTCGCGGGGACGGGATCGCCTTCGTGGGTAGCCTCGAACCGGGCGACGAGGAAGGCACCGTCACGGTAGAAGGGGTAGACCCGCAGCTCCCAGGAGTGCTGGACGTCGCCGCCGTAGTAGTAGTCCTGTTCCATCGTGGCCGTGGCGGCCGGCTCCATGCCCTCGATGTCGTGGAAGTCGGCGGGCTCACCGGCGTCGGAAGGGTCGATGTCGAGTGTGGTGGCCTCGGTCTCCTCCTCGCCCGACGACTCGGAGGCAACCTCCTCCTTGAAGTTGTAGGAGATCTCCACACGCCGGTTCTGGGCGCGGGCCCAGGTGTCATCGTCGCCCCCCTCGGTTTCCACTGGTTCGTCGGCGCCCCTGCCTTCGGTCTCGTAGGCGTAATCGGAGCCCAGTTCGGTCTCCAGGACGTCGCGGACCGCTGCGGCGCGCTCCTCGGACAGGGCCTGGTTGTAGTCGTCCTCGCCCACGCCGTCGGTATGGCCGGTGACGGTGATCGGAGGTTTTTGTGGGTCGGCGCGCTCTCGAGTCTCCTCGATGACATCAGCGAGGATGTTCTCGGCATCGGGGGTGAGCGTCGCTTCGTCGAAGTCGAAGAGCACGTCCGCGCGCAGGGCCACTGTCTCCTGTTCGGCGTCGTTCTCACGGCCGCTGACGACCGTCTCCAGGCGGGAGACCAACTCGTTGACGGAGCCTTCCTCCTGCGGCTGCCCGGTGTCGACCGGCACGGTCACCGTCTCGCCCTCCTCAGGCCATCCCTCGGCCCGGTCCTCGGGCAGCCCCGCCGGGAGGTCGCGAGGGTCGCCTTCGACGACCGGCACACCGGCGAATTCGCCGACACCGCCGGGACCCTCGACTGTCACCCGCGCTGGGTCACCTTCCAGCTCCGGGTAGAAGACGACCATCTCGTAGGTCACGCCCGGCTGCCACAGCTCCTCCTGGTAGAAGTCGGAGATGTCGGCGCCGAGGTCAGGGTGAGGGCTGTACCGGAGCTGCTGTACGGGGTCCAGGACCCGGAACCAGTGCGCACTCATGGGGTTGTCATAGGCGCCGGCATCGATCGTGTGGTCTTCCAGGTTGGTGTACTCGATCGTCAGCCGGGTCATTCCCTCCACACGGGCCAGTTCTGTGACCTCGATGCGGGCGTTGAGGTAGGCGCCCCAGCTTCCGACGAACCCCTCTCGCACGAACCCGCCCTCCGGTGGAGTGGCCGACTCGGGGCCCCCTGGTTCACCGCCGCCCGGATCGTCCTCGCCGTCGAACAGGCCACAGCCCGTGGCCAGGAGGGAGATCGCCAGGGCTGCTGCCGTGGTGGAAGCGGTGTATCTCATGGGGGGCTCCGTTTCATGGTGGTGTTCTCACAGAGTGTGATGGTGGGGCAGCGCAGTTGGTTCACCGTAGGCCCCGCGCTGCGTATACCGCGCTGGAACCGGCAAACCGGAGGCGGCGATACGGCCTCGGGACCCGACGCGGGAGAGCTGGAAACGCGGAACCGGGTGGAGCCGACCATCACCGCCCTGTATGAGGAGTAGGACCAGGACCGAGAACGCGCCGAGGAGATGAACGAGGCCCGCCAGGCCGACTGCCTCTGACCCGCCAGGTGGGTCAGAGACAGCCGGGAACGTCGTCGGCGTCGGTGCGGCGCTGGCCTGGTCCGGGCGGTAGCGCATGAAGCCGGGGCTCCATCTCCAGGATCGTCCACAGCTCGTCCCGGGTCAGGGCTTGGGCGTCGATGCGCCACTGGTCGGGTTCGGTGACCTCGAAGTGGCGATCGAGACCATCCCGTCCGCCCGCCGCAAGATCTGGACCGGGTCAGAGCCCTTGGCGGGCACAGTGTCGGCCAAGCGCTGGACCAGCTCGGCGTATACCTCCTCGCGCAGCCGCAGCGGCGCCTGCCCGTCGCTGCCGAGTCACGTCCTGGACCGGACACGCCGAACTCCTGGCTGACCTGGCGGTGCGTCGGAATCCGGTGCACGCCGCCGGTCTGTACCGGGTGCCCAGCGGCGTACCGGTGACGGTTGCCGGGGTCAGGCTCGGCGTGCAATCCCCGCCCACCTGCTCCGGGCGCAGAACGTTCTTCGCCAGCGTCGAGGACCGCACTGGAGCTGTGGAGGTCGCGATGTTCCCCGACGTCCAGGAGCACTCGGCGGCGGTACTGATGCGCGAGCGACTGGTCGTGGTGAGCGGCCGGGCGCGCTGCTCCGCCCTGGGACGCTGGCCACGGTCACCGCCACAGGCGACGAACCCCTGGGGCCCGACCGGCCTCGGTAGGGAAACGGGGCGACATCTCCGCGCGCCCGCGCCCTTACACCGCAGGGGGTCAACGCGCGAACCTGTGCCGATCCGCGCGAAGCCCGGACACACACCCGTAGCGCCCCCTAGCCTGCTGCTGGACCACATCACACCCAACGAAGGCAAGAGCATGGCGATGACGCGGACCGTACGGGTGGGCTCACGCGGCAGCCACCTGGCCAAAGCCATGGTCGGCGAACTCCTCGACCAGCTACGCACCGCCCACCCCGACGTGGCGTGGACCCAGCACACCATCATGACCACCGGCGATGCGGACCGCACCACCAGCCTGGCCGAACTGTCCGCCTCCGGCGCCGGCGTGTTCGCCTCCCAGGTCGAAGCCGCCCTGCTGGCCGGAGGGATCGACGTGGCCGTCCACTCCCTCAAGGACCTGCCCACCAGCCCCACCCCCGGCACGGCGCTGGCGGCGGCGCCCGCGCGCCACGACGTGCGCGACGCCCTGTGCGGCGCCACCCTGCACACCCTGCCCGAGGGTGCTCGGGTGGGCACCAGCGCCCCGCGCCGTATCGGCCAACTCCTGCGCGCCCGCCCCGACGTGCGCCCCACACCCATCCGCGGCAACGTTCCCCCGCGCCTGCGCCAGATGCGCGCCAAGGGCTGGGCAGGACTGCTCCTGGCCGCCGCAGGGCTGCGCAGGCTGGGCCTGTCCGACCAGATCACCCAGGTCCTGGACCCCTGGGAGTGGCCGCCCTCGCCCGCCCAGGGAGCGCTCGGGGTGCAGATCCGCACCGGAGCCGAAGACGCCTGGCTCCAGGAGGTGCTGTCGGTCGTGCACGATGCGGCCACCGACGCCGCGGTGCGCGCCGAACGCGCCCTGCTCGCTGCGTTGGAGGGTGGCTGCTACGTGCCCATCGGCACGACGGCGGTCGTCGAGGGCCTCTCGCTACGGCTGCTGGGCCAGGTCACCGCCGTTGACGGTCGCCGGGCGGTACGGGTTGAGAAGAGCGGCTCCGCGCAAGCTCCCGAAGTCCTAGGAGCCCAGGTCGCGGACGAGCTGCGCGAACGCGGTGCGCATGACCTACTCGCAGGGTTGCGCACCGTGTCTTCGCCACAGCGGCCCTGACCCGTCGAAACTGACAAGCGCTGGCCTGAGTTCGAGCCTGCGCACCTCTGGGTCCTTTGCGTAAGGGCTGCCTCTCGCCGTTTTTTAAAGGAACGGGTTTTTGGGCATTCCAGAAAACCTTGGAGTCACCTTCATGCGACTCTCGGGCATCTGGGCGGCTTTGTCTCCCCTTGTCGACATGGCCGTCGTGCGACTGTGTCCTGGGCTTCGTTCAATATGAAACCACTTCCACGCGAGGAAACCTGGACAGCCAGGTTGTCCTGCCGGGAGAGACTGCGGACTGGTAGAAGGCTTTCGAACGCCACCCCAAGCGTTAACTCACTTTCCTTCCGGTATGTCGGAACTCGCCTGTCCGACAGGATGTTCATATCCAGACTCGTCCTTGGCGTTTTGTTCGAAATGGCCAGTCATTTCTTGTGCTTTTGTCGCACGAGATTGCGGCCTGGCTGAGGAAAAATAAGAACCGTCGAGTTTAGAGCGCTCCTCTCCTCGGTAGTACGCACTACGGCGGCGCTCAGGCGGCGCTGGCGTGCACCAGAGATTCAGTGCGCATAAAACTCATTAATTATCAGAGGAGAGAGAGTGAGCATGGCAGACATCGACCTCAAGGGACAGGCCGGCAAGCTTCGGGAGAAGAAGACGAACGGTCAGGACCGCTTCATCCTGAGCGATCCCGAGTGGCAGAGCGTCCAGGCCTACTGCGCCGCCGTGCAGGCGCTTCCCATCACCGAGGCTGAGATCAAACTGAAGTTCGCCCTCACCAAGAACCAGAAGGTTTCGGACTTCGAGCCCTTGAGGGCCCAGTACGAGTCCATGTACAAGCAGGTCCAGAAGTGGGACCTGCACACCATGCCCAAGAGCATCACGCTGGCCACCCATGTCGACAACTACGGCAGGAACGCCAAGATCTACTACGGAGAAATGCTGAGGCTCGCCGAGGAGGGCCTGAGCAAAGGCAACAACAAGAAGGAGTTCCTGGAGATCGTCGAAGACCGGGCCAAGAAGGCGAAGGAGTTCGCCACCGAGGCGAAGGATGTGGCCAAGGACATCGGGGAATTCGAGAACGGAGTCAAGTCCAGCATCGACAAGATGACATCCCTCAAGAAGACCTACGATGACAAGTACGGAAGTTCGAGTCAGAAGTGGAAGGACATTAACGACAAGATCAAGAAGCTTCAGGACGACCTGAAGAAGGCCAACGAGGAGTACGAGCACGACTGCATCGTGGCCGGAACCACGCCGACGTACGCGTGGGTCACGATCCTGGGCTTCATCGCCGCGGTGACCGTCGCCTCCGTCTACGGCAAGAAGGCGGTGGAGATGAAGGAGACGATCAAGCAGATCGAGAAGGAGATCGGTGACGCCGAGGGAGATCTGACCGCCTACTCCCACATCCAGGCGTCGACCAAGTGCGCCGCGGACTCGATCACCAGCGTCCAGACCAAGGCCGGCACCGCGGCACAGGCGTTGGGCCGGATGCGCAGTGGCTGGGAGAAGATCGCCACCAGCCTGGACGACATCGCCAAACTGGTGGACAAGGACATCAGGCAGGCCGAAAGTCTGGTGAAGCTGCAGGTCAAGCAGGCCATCGCCGACTGGGAGGCGGTCGCCAAGGACGCCAACGGCTACATCCAGAACGCCTACATCAAGAAGCCCAGCCCGGTGGAGCTGATGATGGCGGCCTGAACCGCGCCCCCGCTGTCCCACGGCCGTATCCGGTGATCAGTGCCTGGTGCGCTGTGCGCTCACGTTCTCTGCTGCGCCCCATCACGTGAAAAGCCCGATGACAGGACCCACACGGCCGAGGGACGCGAACAGCGGGGGCCTCGGGCACGCTTCCGCGGCCCCCGCTCAGACCATCCCTGCTCGTTCCTTCAACGACCTAGCGCGGCGCATGACGCGTCACGCTCCTTCGCTCGCTCCACAACTGTGCACACATCGAGGTAGTGGTGACCACACAGCAACTGACCGTGTCCCTGGGCCAGGCTCAGCGCAACCTGCCCGAGGCGCTGGGGGTTCCGGCGCTGACCAGTCCCGTCATCGACGGTAACAACGCCGTCTTCCACGCCCGTGACCTGGACACGGCCACCGTGGCCAAGGAACTGGGCAAGCATCCCAAGGTGCGCATCGTCTACCTGTACGCCGACACGTTCACCGTGTCGGCCAGCCCGACCGTGACACTGAACGAGAACGTCGGCTGGCAGGTCATCGCCCGCCAAGTCAAAGTCTCCTCAGACGCAGCGCTGAGCATGCGCAACGACTCCCAGCTCGTGCTCTACACCAGCACCATCGTCAACGACGCACACCCCGGGGCGCTGCACGTGCGCATCCCCAAACCCGGCGGCGGGGAACAGGACCGCTACCCCACCCGGGACGGCAGCCCCGGCATCCGACTGGAAGTCAGCGGCGACGAACTGACCCTCACCCCGCAGAGCACGGTCCCCGTGCCGCAGAACGGCGAACCCGTACAGCTCGTGCGCTCGGTGACCCTGCTCTTCCAGGTCGCCACGCAATTGTGGGCCTCGGACCGCGACCAGGCCGTCGCACTGCTGCGCTGGGTGGCGCACCTGTCCGCGCAGAGCACCCACCTGCGTGAGGTCTTCGCCCAGGCCAGCAGCCTGCTGATGCTGCACGACAACGACCGCCTCCACGGACGCTACGTCCCCTACCTGAACCGCGAGGTCTACGGGGACCTGGTCAAGACCTACAAGGACGTGGTCAAGGCCTACGAGGACGCCTACGTCACCTTGAGGACCAAGACCACCGGTCAGCAGGAGCGCGTCAAGGCGGCCGAGCTGCTGCGCGACAACCTCAAAGACACCCGCACCTTCCACGAGCAGCTCGCCCAGCAGGCCAAGGCCAACACCGACGCAGCCGCGGCGAGCCTGACCCAGGCCCAGGAGAACCTCAATAGTCACCAGAAGGTCGTCGACAAGGCCAAGACCACCTTCGAGAAGAACATGGAGGACTACAAGAACAAGATGATCACGGCGGCGGTCGTCGACGGCTGCCTGGCCCTGCTCAGTCTGGGGCTGGCCGCCGCCTCCGGAGCGATGGGCGCCTTCGCCGCCGCCAAGCAGATCGACGCGCTCATCAAGATGGTCGACCTGGCCAAGAACACCGTCGAGGCCGCGGGCAAGATCAAGAAGGCCGTCGACGACCTCCAGGCGGCCCTGAAGCTCCTGGACCGGTTGCGCAAGCTCGAAGAGAAGATGAGCAAGAACGCCGGCGAACTGTCCAAGCTCTCAGCCAAGGAGATCGACCGCCTGCTGAAGGAGATCGCCGACAGCGGGTCAGTCAACGCCATCGCCGAATGGGAGAACTTCCAGGTCATCGTGCGCGCGATGTTCGGCCACTTCTCCCAGGGCGCCGACTACCAGGCCGCGCTGGAAGGAATGTCGGTCTACGGGCGGGCCTTCATCACCGCCCAGACCGGCTACCTGCAGGCCTCCCAGCAACAGGTACGGGCCACCCTGCAGGCTCAGCTCACCTCACGCGCACTCACGCGTATGAACAACCACATCGAGGAGCTGAAGAAGGGCGAGGCCCTGAGCGACGCCGCGGCCCAGGTGTTCTACCAGGGCTACCTGGACCAGAAGCGATGGCTGTTCATCGCGGTGGAGAACTACGGTCGTGCCTTCCGCTACTGGGCGCTGACCGAACCCAGTGTGGTCCCCACCATGGCTGGGGACGCCGCCAACATCAGCGACCAGATCGGCCAGATCGCCCGGGAGTACGAGAGCGCGCTGGGCAAGTTCAGGCCCGCCCCGCAGAAGATGACCAAGCACTTCGCGATCACCACCGGCCTGGACGGCTTGAAGGACAACAAGGAGGTGCTGGAGGTGGCGATCACCACCGACCACCCTGAGTTCCAAGGCCTGGAACGGGTGCGCCTGAGGACCATCCGGGTCTACCTGGAAGGGGCCAAGCCCGCTCCAGGAAGGAGCATCAAGGTGGGCATCCACAACTCGGGGACCTACCAGGACCGTTTCAAGAACACGGAGTTCCGCTTCACCTCCGAGCCCGCCGAGCGTGCCTTCGAGTACAAGACCGGACAGAAGGAACCGGTGATCGACGGCACCGTCGAGAAGGAGTTCGGCAAGGTGCTCATGCAGCCCAACCCGTTCGCCCAGTGGCGGTTCACCGTCCGCGCCAAGAACAATCCCGGTCTGGACCTGAGCGGCCTGACCGCGGTGAAGGTGGAGATGGTCGGTAGCGCGATCAGCCCGGGCTCCTGACCAGAAAGTGTGCGCTGACGCCCGTGGCCATCCTGGGAACCCGAACAACCAGCGAGGAAAGAAAAAAACTCACTTCGCTACCCGGTGGGTGGGCAGTGACGCTTCCCTGACAGAGGAGGAGCGAGAGCGTCTCTTCACCATGGCTCCGGTGCTCGAAGACCATTACAAGGAGGCCACCAAGGGCGGGCTCCTCGGGAGCCCGCCGCCAGGCGATCTCCCGAATATCTCCCATCTCAGGGAGGATCGCTTCCCCGGCAAACAGAACGGTCCTCTGGCCTGCGGGAACCTGGATAGATCAGACCGTCTGTCCGCCGGTGGCCTCTACCCGGGTCTTGTAGGGGCTCTTGTCGTGGGAGAAGCGCACGTCGCGGTTGGGTCGGCCCACCTTCATCGGGCCGAGGTCGTCCACCGCATACGCGAACGGGAGCGACACGCGCCCCACCGGGAGCGGAGCGCACTCGGGCCCCGGCCACCTCAGCCAGGGGCCGCCGGGAAAAGGCGTGCTTCGAGTCAGAGGACTATGTCGGCCAGGCGGGTGACCTCGTCGAGGTCGTCGGTTCCGGGGCCCAGGATCAGTTCGTCGGCACCCAGGGCCTCGAACCGCTTGACGGCGTCGCGCAGTGATTCCGCGTCGGTGTGCACGTTGTCGACGACTATGTCCTGGTATTCGCCGGTAGCGGCGTAGTAATCGGCGATGTTGGCCCGACCGCGGTCGGGATCGCCCAGCGCGAAGTAGTTGAGGGCGACCAGCCGAGGCTGTCCCGGCCGCCCGGCCGCCTGCCACGCGGCACGGGCAGCGTCGAAAGCGCCGGACGCCAGGGCCGCCGGCACTGATCCGGCTATGTAGCCGTCCGACGACTCGGCCATCCGGCGGTAGGCGGCCGGGGTGTTGGCGCCGAACAGCAGCGGCACCTGCCGTCCTCCGGCCGGAACCGCTGGGTTCGGGCTTCCCGAAAGGGGTTCGCCGGCCCAGACCGACCGATAGGTCGCCAGGTCGCGGTCCATCCGGGCGCCCCGGCCCCGGGGTCCGTGTCCGGGCACGACGAAGTCGTCCTCGCGGATGCCCACCCCGATGCCGAGGGTGAGCCGGCCGCCGGAGACCCCGTCGATCGACGCCGCCTCCTTGGCCAGCAGCGCGCCCGGCCAGGTGGTCGCCAGCAGCACCTGGCTGAGCAGCCCGATCGTGGTGGTGGCCCCGGCGGCCGCGGCCAGGGCGACGGTGTCCATCACGCCCGGATAGGCGATTCGGCCGGTGGTGCCCAGGGTGGCGAAGCCCGCTTCCTCCGCTCGACGGGCCCAGGCGGGAACCACTGGGGCGTGGACGTCGCGGACCTGGTTGGGTAGTCCGATGCCGATGCGCATGGAGACGCTCCTGAGCTGGTACGGGTGTCGACGTTGCACGGGCCGTGGACCGGCCCGCTCCGTGATCCTGGCCAGGCGCCCATACACCCGGGTTGCAACCGTCAGACAGCGCGCGCCGGGGCGGTCAGGACGGCGACGGCGTCGTCGAGTGCCGGCGGCTGTGAGGGAGGGGCGCCTTCGTACCAGCCGTGCGGTATGACCGACTGGAGGTAGGTGCCGGCCGGCCGGATGCCGCTGCGCGCTTGGTGGAAATGGACGACGTCGCGGAGCAGCGCGGCGCCAGCCGCATCGCCGGCCGCGTCCAGGGCTAGGGCCCCGTTGTGCAGCACGGCCAGCTGATTGCTCAGGTCGCCTTCGTCGAGGAAGCGCCGCAGCGAGGTCCGCAGCAGGGGCAGCGCTTCGCCGTCCCCCGCGTCGACCAGGGTCTGGGCCAGCATCAGCTCGCTGAGCGCGGCCGTCCAGACCAGCCCGGAGGCGTCGGCCAGCCGCACGGCAGCCCGCAGTCGGTGCTGGCCCTCGGCGATCCGGTCGGCCATGACGAGGGCGGCGCCCCACGCCATTGAGGTGGCCGCGATCAGCCAGGTGGTCCGCGTCTCGGTGGCGATGGCGTGCGCCTCGGCCGACGCGGTCAGCGCGATCTCCGGGTCGCCTCCCGGCAGCTGGACCAGAGCCTGGTAGTAGCGGACCTCGGCGAGCAGGCTGCGGTGCCCCGGTTCCGAGCCCACCGCCAGGAGCGCCTCGGACAGCATGCGCCGTGCCGTGGTGACGTCGCCGGTGAAGTAGAACAGTCCGGCCGACGAGGCCTTGGCCCGCACGAAGTCACCGAGCGGGGCGTCCGGCGCGGCGGCCAGGGCCGCGTCCAGCATCCGGTTGCCCTCGTCGAGCAGGCCGCTGCGGATCCAGAACCACATGAGCCGCGCGGCCGTACGCAATGCCTCGACCGGGGCATGCGTCAGGTCGTGCGCGAGCCCTGCGCGCAGGTTCGGCAACTCCAGACGCAGCGCCGCCATCGTGCTCGCTGACCGCACGCCCTGCAGATCGCCCGCGGCCCGGGCGACCAGCTCGCGAACCCAGACGGCATGGGCGGCCCGGGTCGCCGCCGGATCTGCGTCCACGGACCGGCAGTACGCCCGGATCGTCTCCAGCATCCGGTAGCGCGCCGTGCTGCCGCCGGTCTCGGCGGTGACCACGGACTGGTCGACCAGCGAGACGAGCGCGTCGAGCCTGGCGGCAGCGGAGGCCGCGGCCTCCACGGGAAAACCACCCTCGTAGGGCCAGAGCCGCACCGCGAGATCGCGCTCGTCGCCGGAGAGAAGGGCGAAACTCCAGGCGACGGCCTCCTGCAACGTCGCGTGCGAGGTCATCGTGCCGTGCGGGATCCGGCCCAGCACGGTGAAACGGTCGTTCAGATGCTCGATCAGCCCCCGTACGCCGAAGGTCCGCACCCGCGCCGCCCCCAGTTCCAGGGCCAGCGGCAGACGGTCCAGCGCGTCGGCGAGGCGGCGCAGATCACGGCGGTCGGCGTCCTGCTCGACCCAGCCGGGCCGGCCCGCGCGGATGCGATCGGTCAGCAGCGCCACGGCGTCGTCCGCGGCCAGCGGCCCGAGCGGGAGACTGTGCTCGCCGTCAACGCCGAGCGGTCCGCGGCTGGTGGCCACCACCCGCAACGCGGGAATCCGGTCGAGCAGGTCGATGACGAGCCGGGCCACCTCGCCGACGAGGTGCTCGCAGTTGTCGAGCACCAGGGGTTCCCCGCGCAGACGCAGCCGCTTGACGAGCACCTCGTACGGGTCCCCGGCGAACCCGGTGACGTCGACCGCAGCGGCGACCGCCGAGACCAGGTGGGCGGGGTCGGCCACATCGGCGAGCCGGACGACGGCGTCCCGCCCCGCCCATTCCACGGCCAGGCGGGTCTTGCCCGACCCGGCGGGCCCAACGACGGTGACGAGCCGATGCATGCCGACGAGACGGTCCAGCATGGCCAGATCGGCGTCGCGGCCGATGAACGACGACAGCGGCCGATCACCGGGCGTCGCGGCCCCGACGCCGGTGGCCGCCAGGGCCGGGTCCTGTGACAGGATGCGGCCTTCGAGCTGCCGCAACTCCGGTCCGGGGTCGACACCCAGCTCCTCGGCCAGCAGGGTCCGGACCCGGCGCACCGCGTTCAGGGCGTCGGCTTGGCGTCCCGAGCGGTAGAGCGCCAGGGCCAGCAACTGCCATCGGCGTTCGCGGTACGGCTCGGCGCGCACCAGCAGCTCGAGCCCGGCCNCGTGGTCGCCGGTGGCCAGCAGCGCCGCAGCGCCCTCCTCCTGGGCGCTGTCGCGCTGTTCCACCAGGGCGGCACGGATCGCGGCCGTCGACTCGTCGTCGGCCAGATCCTCGTACGGTGTCCCGCGCCACAACCGCAGCGCCGCGTCGAAGGCCTCGTGCGCATCGGCGTGGCGGTCGCCGGCCACCAACGCACGGGCGCGGACGAGGTGGCCGCGAAACCGTTCGATGTCGGTGTCGGCGGCAAGGAGCCGATAGCCACCGGGGGACCGCTGCAACGCCGTGCCCGGCAGCACCCGGCGCAGGCGGGAGATGTACACCTGCAGGGCGCCCGCCGGATTGCGTGGCCGGCGGTCACCCCACAGTCCTTCGGCCAGGCTGTCATCCCAGACCGGCCGCCCTTCCGCGGCGATCAGGATCGCCAGCAGCCTGCGGGGCAGCCGGCCCCCGACGTGGACCGGCTGGTCTCCCGCGCGAACCTCGAACGGACCCAGCACCGAGAATGTCAGCACCGCACCATGTAAGCCCATGCCGCTGACGGCGGCAAACGGCGCGGCGGCCGCCCTATNGGCACAGCCTCGAAACTGCTCCCATGCACAACGAGAAGATGGCCGACAGCCGTGACATGATCGGCGCGCACGACGCCATGCGGCGGGAGTTCGGCGCTCTGCCAGCGCTGGTCGCCGGCGTGTCGGCGTATGACGCGGACGGCACCACCGTCGTCGCCCGCCACGTCCTGATGATGGTCGACTTCCTGCACGCCCACCACACCAGCGAGGACGACCATGTGTGGCCCCGGCTGCGGGAGCGTTGCCCTGCCGACGTCGAGCCCCTCGTCGAGACGATGGACCGGCAGCACGCCTTCATCGACGGCGAGCTGGAGGCGCTCGCCGCGGGCAGTCGGCGTTGGCGGGCCTCCACCGACGCCGCCGACCGGGATGCCGTCGCCGCCGTCGCGGAGCGTCTGTTGCCGGCGCTGTACGAGCATCTGGCGCTGGAGGAGGAGCGGATCCTGCCGCTCATCGATCGCTACCTGACCGAACGCGAGTGGAAGGCGGCCGTCGAAGCGTCCTTCGGCAAGGTGACCTTCGCCCGGCGTCTGCTGATGCTGGGCATGGCCCTGCACGGGGCGAGCGAGGAGCAGGTCCAGCTCCTGCGCGCCGCCGTCCCCGCCGTCGTCTGGCATGCCGGTCGCCCGATCGGGACCCGTCTCCATCGCACCCACCGTGAGCACCTGGCTTCCGCGAGCCGGGGTTCAGATCTCTGATCCCCGACCATTCGCCCACGCGCGAGCCGCGGCCGTGATCACCACGTTGTCGCGGTAGCGCGCGGTCTTCCCGTCGAACCGTCCGCCGCAGGTGATCAGGATCAGCCGTGCCGCTCCACCGCGGGCGAAGGACTCCTCCTCCCGCTCCCCGGGCCGGTAGACACCGGTGTCGACGGTACGGCGGACTGCGAGTTCCCGGGCGAGGAGTGCGTCTGCCCGCCGCCCGCCTAACCCCGCAGCAGTTCCCCGAACCTGGCCACTGCCCGCAGCGCCTGCCGGGGGTTGAGCCGGGGGTCGCACGCCGAGTGGTACCGCCGGGGCCCCCGCGCGCGCAGGTCGGACAGCTCCGCGCACTCCAGCACGTCGTCGGGGGTGGTCTCCAGGTGCAGCCCCGCCGGGGGGACCCGGTGCGAGCGCAGCACACGGACGAAGCCGTCGATCTCCGACAGGACCGTCTCGACCAGGCGCAGCTTGCGGCCGTCCGCCCAGCGCCGGGTGTTGGCGTGCAGCGGGTCGCACAACCACAGGACGGGCGCGCCCCGCCGCACCGTCTCGGACACGAGGTCCGGCAGCCGTCGTCGCACCTCCGCCGCGCCCAGGCGGACGATGAAGGCCAGGTGGCCGGGGACGCCCTCGGGGTTGAGCGCGCGGCTGAGCCGGACCGCGTCCTCAGGAGTGGTGCTGGGACCGAGTTTGACCCCGACGGGGTTGGCCAGGCGCGCGGCGAAGGCCACGTGCGGTCCGGCCGGGTCGCGGGTGCGGTCGCCGATCCAGAGGGTGTGCGCGGAGGAGGAGTGGCGGCCGCGGACCAGGGGCTCCTCGTAGTCCAGGAGCAGGGCCTCGTGCGAGGTGAACACCCGGGGCTCCCCGGCTCCGCGCACCGTGTCCAGGACCTCCCGGGAGTGCCGAAGGGCGCGCAGCATCCGGCGCGGGTCGGCGGCGCGGGCCCGCGGGTCGGGGGCGTCGCCGTTGACGGCGTCGCCCCGGTAGCTGGGCAGCACGCGGCCGTCCGACGTTTCCTCCCAGGGGGAGGAGCGGGGTTTGGCGTACTGGCCCGCGATGCGTCCGACGGTGACGACATCGGTGCCGCCGCGCCCTCCCAGGAGGGCCGCGAGGTCGCGCATCTGGGCCAACCTCTGCGCCGTCCGGGGCGGTGTCGCCTCGGAGAAGCGTTCGGCGCACTCTCCGGCCTGGAGGACGACCGCGTCGCCGCGTGCGGCGCGGGCGTAGCGTTCGCCGAGGTCGCGGATCTCCCCCTCGGTGACCAGGGCGGGAGCCAGCGCGAGGGAGCGGCGCACCTGGGCCAGGAGGTCGGGGTCCGTCCCGGCGGGGAAGGCCCGGCCCGCCGACCCGGCGCTCATCGGGCCCTCTGGCCCGCGGTGCCCTCCAGGCCCCGGCGCAGCCATTCCTTGTCGACCTTGCCGACCCTGGTCAGCGGAAGTTCCTCCACGTTCTCGATCCGGTCGGGAACCTTGAAGGTGGCCAGTCCCAGCGACCGCAGGTGCCGGGAGACCTCCTCGGAGGAGGGCGGCGGCCCCGAGCAGACGAGGAAGGCGCAGGAGGCCTCACCGAGGAGGGGGTCGGGCACGGCCACGACCGCGCAGGAGCGGACGGCGGGGAGCGCCGTGAGGGCGTCCTCGACCTCGGCCGCGGCGATCTTGTCGCCCGCCCGGTTGATGACGTCCTTGGTCCTGCCCTCCACGACCAGGTGGCCGTAGCTGGTCAGGCGGGCCAGGTCGCCGGTGCGCAGGAAGCCGTCCGGGGTGAAGGCGGCGGCGTTGGCCTCCTCCGCCCGGTAGTAACCCCGGATCGTGTAGGGGCCGCGTACCTGGAGGCGGCCGGTGGTGCACGCGGGAAGGGGGCGGTCGTCCTCGTCCACGACACGCACCTCGTCGGCCGGGGACAGGGGACGGCCCTGCGTGGTGGTGCGCATGCCGAAGGAGTCGTCGGGGCCGGACTGGCTGAGGATGCCCTCGCCCATGCCGAAGGACTGCTGGACGCGGCACCCCAGGGCGAGTTCGGTCTCGGCGACGTCCTCGGCCGAGGCCCTGCTGCCGCCCACCTGGACCAGGCGCAGGGTGGAGAGGTCGCGGTGGGTGAGGTCCGCGGCCTCCGTCCACAGCACGGCCAGGGAGGGGACCAGCGCGGTGACGGTGACGCCCTCCTCCTCGACCAGGGCGAAGGCGTCCTCGGCGTCCGCGCTGTCGCTGAGCACGACCGTGGCGCCGCGTGACAGGGCGCCGAGCACCCCGGGGCAGCCGAGGGCGTAGTTGTGTGACGCGGGCAGGACGCACAGGTAGACGTCGTCGGGGGTGAGCCCGGCGTTGTCGGAGGTGACGCGGACGTTGTAGGCGTAGTCGTCGTGGGTCCGCGGGATGAGCTTGGACCGGCCGGTGGTGCCGCCCGAGAGCAGGAACAGGGCGACGTCTCCCGGTTCGGTCGTGGCCGCCGGAGCCGGAGGGCCGGTCACGTCGGCCAGGCGGGTGAAGGCGCCCGGGTCCCCGTCGACGATGACGTCCAGGCCTCCTCCGGCGTCCACCCGTACCCGCGCGGCCTCCTCCCGGTGGTCGTGGCCGCGGTGGCGGTCCGGGACGACGTGGGCGGCCGCCTCCGAGACCCGGCACAGCTCCAGCAGTTCGGCGTGACGGTGGGAGGTGAGCGCCAGGACGGGGATGGCGCCGACCCTCAGCAGCGCGCACAGCACGGTCACGAACTCGGCGGTGTTGGGCATCTGCACCAGGACCCGGTCGCCGGGTCCCAGTCCGCGCTCCCGCAGGCCCCCGGCCGCGCGGGCGACGCGCTCGTGCAGCTCCCGGTAGGTCCACCGCCGGGCGCCGCAGACCAGGGCGGTGCGCTCCGGGTGCGCGGAGCACCAGGTGTCGAAGAGTTCGGCCAGGGTCCGGCCGAGCCAGTACCCCTCCCGCCGGTACCGCTGCGCGAACTCGTCCGGCCAGGGGACGCATCCCTCGATCACGGCCGTCTCCTTCCTCAGGGGCCGGTGCGGCCGGCTCCTCCGGGTCGTCAGGGGGATATCCACTCGGTGGTCCAGGGGGCCTCGGCCCCCGTGCGCCGGTAGAGCACGCGGTCGTGGACCTCGTCGCTGCGGCCCTGCCAGAACTCGACGGTGTCGGGGAGCAGGCGCAGGCCGCCCCAGAAGTCGGGGCGCGGGACCTCCTGGCCGTCGAAGCGTCCGGTCACCTCGGTCAGGCGCTCGTGGACGGATCCGCGGCCGGCCCGGGGGCTGCGCTGGTCGGTGGACCAGGCGAGCACCTGTACCGGCCGGGGCAGGGAGGCGAACCGGTCGTCGGAGTCCAGGGGCGACAGGCGCTCCACCACTCCGCCGACGCGCACCTGCCTGGCCAGCTCCAGCCAGCCGAAGCACAGCTCGGCATGGGGGTGGACGGCCAGGTCCGTGCTCTTGCGGCTGGGGGGGGCGGGGGGG
>ANAW01000246.1:0-13328 GCA_000340945.1 Nocardiopsis synnemataformans DSM 44143
GCTCCAGCCAGCCGAAGCACAGCTCGGCATGGGGGTGGACGGCCAGGTCCGTGCTCTTGCGGCTGGTGTAGGCGGTGAAGAAGACGAAGCCGTGGTCCAGGCGGGCGAGGTCGATCCAGCGGGCGGAGGGCCGGTGCCGGTCGTCGGCCGTGGCCAGGACCGCCGCCGCGGGGTCGTGGGGGTCCGTGGCGCGCCAGTCGTCGTGCCAGGCGGAGAAGAGGTCCAGGGGCGAGTCGGGCAGGGCGTCGGCGTTGAGGCCGGTCCGCCGCAGAGCGGCGCGCCGCTGGGCGATGGCCGTGTCCATCGTGGCTTCCTTTCCGGGGTGCCTCGGACGGGTTTTTCGAGGCGCCCTCGTTCCTGCATGTCGCGTATATATGGACTTGTTCCACAGTAAAGCATATTATGTTGTGTGCCGGAAGTGGCGGACTGAAAAGGAGGAGCGCCATGCGTGGTTCAGAAAGAACGGTTGAGCTGCTCAGGGAGAGGCACGCGGATATCGACCGCCCCGTCGAATTCGGACTGCTCGGGCGCCGCTGGCACGCGCTCCCGGGGGTCTACGCGCCCCACCTGACCACCTCCGCCGCGCTGTACTCCTCCTGGGTCCCCTTCCCGGTCAATGGGGCGTTCTGCGAGGTCGGATGCGGTACGGGGTACCTGTCGGTGCTGGCCGCGCTCAACGGATGCGCCACCGTCACGGCCACGGACATCAGTCCGGAGGCCGCGGAGAACACGCGGATGAACGCACGCGAGCACGGCGTGGAGGGCAAGGTGGACGTCTATCAGGGGGACATGTTCGAAGCCGTTCCCGGAGGTGTTCTCCACGACGTCGTGTTCTGGAACTCCAATTTCCTCAGCACCACCCCCGAGGGGGGTGTGAAAAACGGTTTCGACCGTTCCCTCTTTGACCCGGAATACGCCTCGCACCGCGCTTTCATGCAGAACGCGGAAAGGGTGCTGGCCCCCTCGGGGCGGCTCCTGCTGGGATTCACCGACCTCGGTGACGCCGACCTGCTGGAGTCGGTGGCCGCCGACTGCGGCTGGCGTACGGTCCCGCTGCGGCGGCACCTGGGACATTACCCCGAGGGTTCGGTGCTCTTCGAGCTGCGCGAACTGGTCCGGCTCTGATCCGCCTCCTCACGTGTGGGCCCGGGCCGCTCAGGCCCGGCGCCGCAGGGACCTCAGGGCCAGGGGCACCAGCAGGGCCGTGGCCGCGGCGAACCACAGGGCGCTGATCACCAGGGGGGCGGCCACCGGCCCGCCCGCCGACAGCCCCATCAGGACCTCATGGGTGCTCGACATCGGGTTGAGCCGGATGACCGGCTGGGCGGCCGGCGGAAACGCCTCCGGCGGAACCAGCCCCGACGACAGCAGGAGCAGCAGGGTGATGGGCGAGGTGAGCGCGCCCGACACCGCCTGCTCGCTCCGGGCGCGCAGCGCCACCACCAGGGCCAGCCACAGGAACATCCAGGCGAAGGCCATGACCACGCCGAAGAAGGCGAGCGCGGCCCAGATCCCGGCGGTGAAGCGGAACCCGAACAGGTACGCCGCCGCGACCGTCACCACCGCCACGGTCAGGAGCCGTGCCAGGTCGCCCAGAAGCCGCCCGGCCAGCAGCGCCGGACGTGCCAGCGGCATGGTGTACAACCGGTCGAGGAACCCGGTGCGCACGTCGGCGTGGTACCCGATCCCGGTGCCGACACAGGCGTAGGCCGTGCCGAACAGCACGATGGCCGGAGCCAGCCGCGCGATGTAGGGCTCGCCCGTGGCGCCCGAGACGACCTCGCCGAAGATCACCATGAGGGTGACGAGCAGGATGAGGGGGAACCCGAAGGCGTCTCCGAGCAGTTGCGGGCTCCGCAGGAACCTGCGCAGTCCCCGGCCCGCGAGCAGGGCGCTGTCGTACAGCACGGTCACACCGCCTTCCGGAAGGAGCGGACGGCCGCCCACGAGAAGACGGCGCCCAGGGCGGCCGTCCACACCAGGGCGGGCGCCACGGCCCCGGCCACGTCCTCGCCGGTGGCGAGCGCACGCAGCGCGTCGATGACCACCGAGACCGGCGAAGCGGCGATGACCGGTTCGAGCCAGTCGGGGAACGCCTCGGCCGGCACGAACGCCGTGGACATCATCAGCAGGGGCAGGTAGACGAGGTTGAGGGTGGCCGACACCGACTCGGGGTCGCGTGAGGCCAGACCCACGGCGCTGGTCCCCGCGGTCAGGACCAGACCGAACAGCACCGCGAGCGCGACGAAGCCGAGCGCGGCGGCCGCCCCGCCCCCGAACCGGAAGCCGGCGACGAACCCGCACAGCAGGATGACCGCGACGGAGACCAGGGCCCAGACGGTGTCGGCCAGGAGGCGTCCGACCAGCAGGGCGCCCCGGTTGACCGGCATGGAGCGGTAGCGGGCGATGAGGCCGTCGCGCCGGTCGGCGGCGAGCATCGGCGCCGCGCTGTTGGCCACCGAGAACATCCACTGCACGATGATCGCGGGCGGCAGGAACTGGGCGTAGTCGACGCCCTGTTCGCCGAGCAGCCTGCCGAAGAGCAGCAGGAAGCCGAAGACGAACACGGCCGGGAACACCCCCAGCGTCACCAGGGTGCCCGCGTCGGCCCGGGCGCGGATGTTGCGCCCGGCCGTGGCCGTCCCCTGGGCCAGGAGGTTGCCCAGTCCCCGCTCCGTCGCGGCCGTGGACGGGGGAGCGCTCACCGCGATCCCTCCCCTGTCCCGCCGGCGGGCGCCTCCAAGCCCCGGGCCGGGCCTTCGGTCAGATGGAGGAAGACCTCGTCCAGGGTGGGCCTGCGCAGGCTGAGCACCTCGGGTTCGATCCCCGCCCCGTCCAGGGCGCGGGCCAGACGGGCCACCGTGCCCGCGTCCGGCGCCGGGACGATCAGCGCGTTGTCCTCCTCCCGCACCCCGGCTGCCTCCGAGCGCAGCAGCTCCAGGGCGCGCTCCCGGTCCTCCGGGGGGACCCGCACCTCGCACACCGATCCGCCGACCCGCGCCTTGAGCTGCTCCGGGGCGCCTTCGGCGACGAGCCTCCCTCGGTCGACGACCACGACGCGGTCGGCGAGCCGGTCCGCCTCCTCCAGGTACTGGGTGGTGAGCAGGACGGTGGTGCCCGCGTCGCGGCGCTCGCGCACCGCGTTCCACAGGTCGCCCCGCGTGCGGGGGTCGAGGCCGGTGGTGGGCTCGTCCAGGACCAGGACCGACCGTTCCACGATGAGGCTGGCGGCCAGGTCCAGGCGCCGCCGCATACCGCCCGAGTAGGAGCCCACGGAGGTGTCCGCGGCGTCGGACAGGCCGAAGCGGTCGAGCAGTTCCCGGACCCTGTCCTTGGCCCGCGCCCGGGGCAGCCGCAGCAGGCGGGCGAAGAGCACCAGGTTGGCCCGGCCGGTCAGGACCTCGTCGACCGCGGCGAACTGGCCGGTGAGGGCGAGGGAGGAGCGCACCCCGGCGGGATCGGTGCGCACGTCGTGTCCGTCGACGACCGCCGTCCCGCGGTCCGGGGTGAGCAGCGTCGAGAGACAGTGGACGAGCGTGGTCTTTCCGGCGCCGTTGGGTCCGAGGAGCGCGGTCACGGTTCCGGGTGGCACGTCGAAAGTGACTTCGTCGAGCGCGGTCACCTTTCCGAACGTTTTTCCGAGTCCTTCGACCCGTATTCCCTGAACACCCACTCGGTGGTCGCCTCCTTTGTTCTCTCGTGGACCCGTCACGCCCTTTTCCTCGCGGCGGGGGCTGCCATGATGCCACAGCGGACAACGCGGGAAGGGAGGGTCGCGAAGGCGGATCGCCGCCGGGGCGGCGACCCGCCGCGGACAGTCCGGATCAGGACGAGACGGGCGTCTGCTGGTGGAACAGCAGCCGCCAGGCCCCGTCCCTGCGGGCGTAGACGCTGGTCATGTACAGGCGGTAGACCATGTCGCGGCCGGTGACCTCCGCGGTGGCCCGGTAGGTCAGGACCGCGCTGTCGTCGGTGATGCGCACCAGTTTCGGGTGCTCCAGGGTGAATCCGGCGAACGGGCTGTCATTCGCCTCGATCTCCGCCACGAGGTCCTGTCCGGTGCCGACGCCGTCGTGTTCGACGACGACGGTGTCGTCGGTGACCATTTCTCGGTAGAAATCCGCATTCGCGCTGGAGATCGCCTCCCATCCGCGGTGCTCCAGGTCGAACAGTTCCTTGAGCAGGGTGCTTGCGGTGTTGTCGGACATTGTCCTCTCTCCCTTGTTCTCGATGGTCTCAGTGCGGTCGTCAGGGCGTGGAGGGCCAGGGGTCGTCGGCCGGGGCGAGGCCCACCTGCGCGAGCAGCGCCCCGACGACGGACCCCGGCCGGTCGACGAGGTAGAAGTGCCCGCCGGGGAACTCCGCCGAGCGGAACTCCCCGTGGGTGACCGAGGCCCAGTCCCGCGCCTCCTCCGCGGTCACCTCGGGGTCCTCGGTGCCCCGGACGGCCAGGACCGGCGTGGCCAGCGGCGGCCCGGGACGGAAGCCGTATCCCTCGATGAGCGCGTAGTCGGCCCGGATGGAGGGCAGGACCAGGGCGCGCAGCCGCTCGTCGCCGAACAGCGCCGGGTCGGTGCCGCCGAGCCTGCGCACGTCCTCCAGCACGGCGGCCTCCCCTCCGGCGGAGACGGCGGTGCCGCGCTGCACCCGGGGCGAGGGGCGGCCGGACACGACCAGGGACCCCAGCGCGCGTCCGGTGCGCGCCTCCAGCACGCGCGCGACCTCGTAGGCGACGGCGGCCCCCATGCTGTGCCCGAAGAGCACCAGGTCGGGGCCCGCAGCCGGGGCCAGCGCCTCGGCCAGCGGCCGCACCAGCTCGTCCATGTCGCGGGCCGGGGGACGGGCGATGCGGTCCTGGCGCCCGGGGTACTGCACGGCGTGCAGCACGGCCCGGTCCGGCACCAGCCTGGTCCAGGGGCGGAAGAAGCCGGCGGTCCCGCCGGCGTGCGGGAAGCACACCACCGAGACGGCGCCGGGCGCGGCCGGGGCGCTCAGGCGGCGCAGTCCGGCCGCGGTCGCGTCAGGTACGGACACAGCGGTGTTCCTCCTCGGCCTCGGATGGCACGCGTGCGCGCAGCTCCTCCAGGGAGAGCGGCACCGGTTCGGGTTCGTGCAGTGGCTCGGGCCGGCCCAGGGGGGCGGAGGCGTGCTGCCAGACCCGGGACAGGGTCAGGTGGTACTGGCCGCGGCGCAGGGCATCCTCGTCGGCGTCCGCGGCCCGGCTCAGCTCCGCCAGGCCCAGCGAGGCGGCCCGCGGCCAGAGCCCGGTGAGGATCTCCCGGTATCCGGGGGCCGAGGCGGGTCCCCACGGCTGGGTGCTGGGCAGGTCCAGGTAGGCGGCCTCGGCGTCGCCGTAGTCGGTCAGCTCCCGGCCGGAGCGGGGGAAGTGCGGTCGGGGGCTCCACAGGACCGGGCCGTGGGCGTTGGCGAGCAGCAGGTGGCCGCCGTCGGCTCCCACGGTGACGCGCAGGAGGACGTGGGCGTGGTTGTCGGGGTCGGCGGGGTTGAGCTGGTTCTGCACCCGCAGGGTCACCGGGACCCCGCCGACCGTGCCCTCGACCGTGCGGAACGGCCCGGCCGCCCCGGTGGCGTCCGCGCCGGTCGCGGCGTCGAAGGACCAGGGCCGCCATCGGCCCACGGCCGTGCCGACGATGTCGAGGGCGTGGTAGAGCACCTGGAGACCGCAGACGACCTCGACGTAGCGCACCGGCTGGAGCGAACGCAGTGCGCGCGCCCCGGCCAGGAAGCGGCGCACCGGAGCGACCCTGTCGTAGTGGGTGCTGACGCGGTGGACCGCCCCGCCCTCGCGCGCCGCGCCCAGGGTGCCCGCGAGTTCGTCGTGGTGCAGCGGGCCCTCCTGGAGCACGTGCACCCCCCGGCGCAGCAGGGCGCGGGCCAGATCGCTGCCCGGCCCGCCGTTGACCCCGGCGTAGACCGCGACACAGGCGAAGCGCACGCTCCCGGGCAGGTCGTCGACGGAGGTGTACAGGGGGACTCCGGCCGCGCGGGCGCACTCCGCCGACCGCCTGCTCCCACGGGCCAGGACCCCGGCCAGGCGCAGGTCGGGGTGGTCGCGCAGGGCGGCGAGGTAGACGCGGCCGAAGCCGGTCCCGCACACGACGGTCTCGCCCCGCCCGTCTTCGGTGCCCGTCACAGAACCCCCTCCTCGAATCCGGAGCGTGCGTCATCGCCGTCGGTGACGTGCAGGAACGCGACGCCGGCGGCGCCCCGCAGGCCGTCGAGGACCCCGGCGGTCGGCAGCGCCCCGCCCGCCCAGTGCGTTCCGTCCGCCGCCCCGCCCCCGGCCGCGAACCGCACCGCCAGGACCGCGGCCTCGGCGCTCAGGGCCGGGCCCGCGCCGGTGAGCGCGAGGACCCGGGTGCGCTCACGGCCGTCGACCCGGCCCCTGGCCCGCAGCACCAGCGCCTGGTACTGGGTACGGCCGAACACCTCCAGGCCGGAGGCGCGCACGAGCAGGTCCGCCAGGGAGCCGGGGTCGGTGACGCCCCGGCCCCGCATCCCGGCGAGCGCGTCGGTGGTGCGCGTCCCCTCGAAGACGTGCCACCAGTCCAGGCTCTCCAGGGACAGGGCGCGCGCCAGGCGCTCGGCCTCGGGGCTCAGGAAGGGGTGCAGGGACACGGGCCGGGGCAGGAAGGGCACCCGCACGTCCGCTCTGGGCCGCAGGGCGCCCGCGACCCGGCGGCCGCCGCGCCAGGCCGCCAGCGAGCGGTCCGCGCCGTCGGCCAGCCCCGCGACGTAGTCGCGCGCGGCCGCCGGGGTGAAGCGCTCCAGACCGCCGGAGTGGACCGTCATGTCCGTCACCCGCTCGAAGCCGCTGGCCAGCACGCGGGGCAGCAGTGTGCTCAGCCCCGGCAGCAGGCCCGCTCCCAGCAGGGCGCTGCGGCCGGGCGCCGCGGCGGGGGCGTCCGGACCCGCGGGGGAGAGGTGGTCGCGTCCGTCGTCCCCCACCGAGACGTAGTGGGCGTCGGCCGCGGCCGCGGCCCGCAGGACCCGGTCCCCCAGGAGCGCTGAGGGGCCCGCGCAGTTGACCACCACGTCGCAGGAGGCGCAGAACTCCGCCAGTCCCGCGGGGTCCTCGGCGTCGACCACGCGCACGGCCGTCCCGGGGGGAGGCCCGGGCAGGCGGGCGGGGTCGCGGACGGCCGCCGTCAGGCGGGCCCCGGTAGCGGCCAACCGCGCCAGCAGCGCGGAACCGACCGCCCCCGAAGCGCCGAGCACGCCCACGCGGGTCATCGCCGCCCCCCTTCGGCCGTGCCGCGCGGTGCGCGTTCCCGGGCCGCGACGAGGCGCCGCGCGGTCGTCTCCACGTGCGGCTCGCGCAGACAGGAGAAGTGGTCCCCGGGCACGTCCTCCACCGTCAGCTCGCCCAGGCACAGCTCCTGCCAGAACCGGGTCATGTCCTGGCGCAACCAGGGCAGGAACCTGGTGTCGGAGGTCTCCCGCAGGAACACGGCGTCACCCGCGTAGGGTTCGGGCCGGTGCGCCGCGACCGCGGCCATGCTGTGGCGGTACACGGGGTACAGCGCCGCGACGTCCTCGCCCGTGAGCCCCGGGCCCACGGCTTCGGCCATCGTCTGGAAACGTGCCGGGGCCCCCTTGTCCGCGAGGGCCCGGAACGCCCGCGCCGCGTCGGCCAGCCCCTCCTCCTCGGGGAGCCGGGCCAGCGCGCCGTCGGGCACGCGCCCCGGTGTGCGGGCCAGGACGGTGTCGAAGGCCCGGGCGAGCACCGCGTCGCCGGGGTAGCCCAGCTTGGTGGTGTCGGCGCCCAGGACGCGGGCGAAGACGAACTCCAGGACGAGTTCGTCGCGGATGTCGTGGGGCAGCCGGTAGCTGCTGATGATGCTCAGGCTGGCGACGTCGGCACCGGCCTCGGTGAGGTTGCGCGCGACCTCGGTCGCCAGCAGCCCGCCCATGCAGTAGCCGACCACGTGGAAACGGCTCCCGTGCCGGAGCAGGGACTCGGCGTAGTCGGCGGCCAACCGGTCGATGTGCCCCTCCGGGGGGTCGTCGTCGGTCCGGCCGCCGTCCAGCGCGATGCCCAGGAGCGGGCCGTCCGCGGCCAGCAGGGGCGACAGCGACCGGTAGGGGTTGAGCGTGCCCGTGCCGTCGTGGACCAGGACGCGGGTGGCCTCTCCTCCGGATCCGCCCGTGCCCACCAGTGAGAACCCGGGGGAGCGCTGGCCGGACCCGGCGGTCGCGGCTGTCCCGGCGTCCTCCCCCAGGGCCGCGGCGAACCCGGCGACGGTGGGGTGGTTGAGCAGGGTCCGCAGGACGGTGTCGTAGTAGTGGGCTCCGACCTCGGGGACGCGCTCGCGCATCCGCCCGGCGACCTGGGCGATGAGCAGGGAGTCCCCACCCAGCTGGTAGAAGTCCTCGTTGCGGCCCACACGGGGGACCGACAGCAGGTCGCGCCAGACGTGCGCGACCTGCCCCTCCAGGCCCTCGCGGGGCTCCTCGGCGGCGTCTCCGCCGCCGCCGGACGCCCCGGGCAGCGCCCGCACGAGGCGTTCGGCGTCGACCTTGCCGTTGGAGGTCAGCGGTAGGGAGTCCAGCACGGTCACACTGGCGGGCACCATGTGGGCGGGCAGCGCGGCGGCCAGTCGCGCGCCCAGTTCGGAGGGGCGCGGGTGCGCCCGGTCGCTCTTGTACACGGCGGTGAAGACGTGCTGGCCCAGGGAGTCGGCGGGATCGTCCGGGCCGGGAAGCACCGCCGCGGCGTCCGCGCCGGACTCCGCGAGCAGCCTGCTCCACTGTCCGACGGACAGGAAGGTCTGGTCGGTGCCGCGGCGCTCGTCCCGGTAGTCCCACTCCCGCGGGTCGTCCTCGGGCATCATGAACTCCATCGAGGTCATGATCTGGAGGTTCTCCCGCGTGGTCTCGATGAACACGAGCCGCCCCCCGGGAGCGAGCAGGCCCGTGAGGCGTTCGAGCACCCGGCCGGCGTCGCGCGAGTTGTGCAGTACGTTGGCGGCGACCACGACGTCGTGGCTGTTCGGTGCCAGGCCCTGCTCCCGCGGGTCCCGGTTGATGTCGAACAGGCCGTAGTCCACCCACGGCAGATCGCCGTGGCGGGTCCTGGCCTCGTTCAGGAAGAACTGCGAGACGTCGGTGAAGGTGTACCTGACGTGGGACTCCGCCAGGCGCGGGATCAGCTCGCTGCTGGTGCCGCCCACGCCCGCTCCGACCTCCAGGACGCGGCAGGGCCGGTCGGGGCCGAAGGCCGAGGCCGCGCCGACCACGCTCTCGACGGCGGCGGCGTTGACGTAGCGGCTGATGACGTTGTCGCGGTAGGCGGCGTGGGAGACGTCCACCCGCCCCTCGGGGAACAGCAGGGGCAGCGGGTCGGTGTCGTCGCGCAGCAGTTCGGGCAGCCGCAGCAGGCTCTGGTGGAAGTAGTCCAGGAGCAGCCGGGGGTAGGCGTCCTCGCGCTGGAGTTGCATCGCGTGCGCCCAGGCGCGGTCCCGCGCACCGGCGTCGAACGGGAGGGCGGCGCTGAGCAGGTCGCCCTCCCGGCGCAGCAGGCCGTCGCGTTCGAGCGCCAGCAGCCAGCGGCGGAGCAGCCGGTGGTGGCGGGGCGCGGCGGCGGTGGCGTCCGCGATCTCGCCCAGGGTGTGCCCGCGCCCGGGGTCGGCGAGGACCCCCTGGGACGCCAGGGCGTGCAGCATGCCCTGGCGGCAGGCGCCGTCGAGCCGGGACATGAACGCGGCGGTCTCCTCCGGGTCGACGTCGCCGACGGCCGCGGAGGCGCGGGCGTGCGCCTCGGCGCGCTCGGCTCCGAGGTCGGGGCGGGCCGCGTCGGGCAGTGGGGCGGGTTGGACGAAGGCGGCGAGCCTGCGGGTCAGCGCGCTGTCCCCGACGGGGAGCACGACGGCCGCGCCGACCTCCGGGGCCTCCAGGAGGGCGGCCTCGACCTCCCCCGGCTCGATGCGGTGGCCGCGCACCTTGACCTGGCGGTCGCTCCTGCCCAGGAACTCGATCGTGCCGTCACCCCGGTAGCGGCCCAGGTCGCCGGTGCGGTAGAGGCGTTCCCCGCTCCCGGGGCGGGTCACGAACCTGTGCGCGGTCCGCTCGGGGTCGCCCAGGTAGCCCGACGCGAGTCCGGCCCCGCCGATGTAGAGCTCACCGGGCACGTGGTCGGGGCGGTCGCGCAGGGCGTGGTCGAGGACGTGGAAGGTCTGGTTGGCCAGCGGCGTCCCGTAGGGGATGGAGGCCCAGGCGGGGTCGACCTCGTCGACGGGGAAGGCGATGGACCACACGGCCGCTTCGGTGGCCCCGCCGAGGGAGATCACCCGCAGGCCGGGTGCCCGGCGGCGGATCCGGTCGGGCAGGGTGACGGGGATCCAGTCCCCGCTGAGCATCGCCAGGCGCAGGGTGCTGACGTCCCGGTCGCCTCCGGACGCGAGGTGGTCCTCCAGCATCTGCATCTGGGCGGGCACCGAGTTCCACACGGTGACGCCGTGGCGCTCGACCAGCTCGGCCCAGTGGGAGGGGTCTCCCCTCCGGTCGGCGTCGGGCAGGACGAGGCAGCCTCCGGCGCCGAGGAGCCCGAAGACGTCGAAGACCGACAGGTCGAAGCCGAGGGAGGCCAGGGCGATCCCGCGGTCCCCGGCCGTGACGCGGAAGCGCTCGCGCACGTCGTGCAGGGTGTTGAGGGCGGCCCGGTGGGAGATCATCACTCCCTTGGGCGTGCCGGTGGAGCCCGAGGTGTAGATGACGTAGGCCAGGTCGTCGGGGTCCGCGCCGGTCCCGGCCTGCACGTCCGCCGCGTCCGGGACGGCGCCCGGGTCCTCGTCGGCCACGGTCAGGACCCGGGCGCCGGTACCGGCCGCGGCTCCGTCAGCGGTGCCCGGCTGGGCCAGGACGAGACCCGCTCCGGCGTCGTCCAGCAGGAGGCCGCGGCGGGCGGCGGGCTGCCGGGCGTCCACGGGAAGGTAGGCGCCTCCGGCCAGGAGGACGGCGAGGACGGCCACGACCTGTTCCCAGCCCTTGTCCATGACCACGGCGACGACGCCCCCGCGGCGCAGTCCCTCCTTCCGCAGCCGGTCGGCCAGGCGGGTGGCGCGGGCCAGTACCTCGCCGTGGGTGAGGACGCGTGTTCCGCACACGAGGGCCGGGCGCTCGGGGCGGGCCCGAGCGGCGGCCACGGCCTCCTCGTGCAGCAGTCCTTCGGGCAGGGGTGCGGCGGTGTCGTTGGCGGCGCGCCTGGTCCGCTCCTGCTCCGCGGGCAGCGTCACCGGCGCGGCCTCGTCCCAGGACCGTCCCGCGGCGAGGCGGCCCAGGAGTTCGTCGAAGGCGGCGAACATGGCCTCCACGACACCCTCGCGCAGCACGCCCCGGCGCACGTCCCAGCGCGCCGACAGGCGGCCCTCCTCGACGACGGCCTGGGCGTCGATCCACACCTGGGGAGTCTGGCTGCGCCCGTAGGTCGGGGAGCCGAGGCAGCTCAGGCCCCGCTGCTCCGCCTCCTCCGTCTCCATCCCGACGGTGCTGGTGAAGACGACCGGCATGAGGGAGGCGCCGGGCCCGCGCGTGCGGGCCATCTCCCGGATGACCTCGACACCGCTGAAGGAGCGGTGCTCCAGGTCGGCCAGGAGCTGCTCCTGCGCGGCCCGGGCCCGCCCGGTGAAGGAGCTGGCGGAGTCGGTGCGCAGCTCCAGCAGGTTCACGGAGGTGAAGTCGCCGACCAGGCGGTCGACGTCGGGGTGGTGGGCGTTCCGGTTGAGCAGGGTGAGGTTGAGGCAGAAGGCCGGTGCGGCGCTCCAGGCCCCGACGACCTCGGAGAACGCCGCGAGGACGGCGGTGGACGGGGTGATCCCGCGGGCCCGGGCCTGTTCCTGTAGGCCCTGCCAGGCGTCGGTGTCCAGCCCGGTCTCCCACCGGTCGAACCGGCCCGGTGCGCTGCGGGCGGCGCCGGGCAGCACGGGGAGTTCGGGGCCCGGGGGGAGGCTGTCGACGCGCTCCGCCCAGTAGGCGCGGTCGCGTCCGTACACGGGCCCCTCGCGCAGGCGGTGCTCGGCCAGCAGGTGGTCGCGGAAGGTGATGCCGATCCCCGGCAGTTCGGCCTCCGGGTCCCGGTGCAGGAGGTCGAGTTCGCGCACCAGGACGCGCACGCTGGCGTAGTCGGCTGTCAGGAAGTCCACGGAGACGTGCAGGAGGTCGCCGTCGTCGGCGCGGGTGACGCGCACGTCGAACATCGGCCACGTGCCCGGTTCGTGGACGCGGTGGTCCATCTGCTCCCGGACACGCAGGCGGCACGCGCGGACCTCCTGCGGGGGGCGCCCGCGCACGTCCTCCACGGCCACGGTGTACTCGGGGACCTCGGGCTCCACCCGTTGGTGGCCTTCGGGGTCCACGACGGCCCTGAGCATGTCGTGGCGGCGCACCAGCGCGTTCCAGGCCCGCTGGAGGCGGTCGGGGGAGAGGTCGCGCACGGGCATCTCGGCGTAGACCTGGCAGGGGGAGCCGCCGTAGTCGAACGCCCCTCCCCGGCCCAGGAGGTAGGAGGACTGGACGTCGGTCAGCGGGAAGGGGGAGTAGCGGCCCTCCGGGTCGTGCCGGACCGCGCCCGAGGCCGTCCGCAGGTGGGCGATCAGCTCTTCCTTCTCAGCGCCCAGGCGCTCTCGGAGAGCGGGGTCCAGGGCCCCCTTGGGTGCGCGGAAACGCAGTCGCCCGTCCTCCACCCACAGGTGGATCCCGAGGTCGTGGAGCTCGGCGAGGAGCTGTGTGCGGTCTCCGTTGTCGGAAGTCAAAGGGTTCCTTCCTCGAACTCGTGGTCGGCGGAGGACGGGCCGCGGTCCAGCAGGGCGGCCAGCTCCCGGACCGTGGGCGCCTCGAAGACGCGGCGCAGGGGGAGCTCGGCGCCGAAGCGGCGGCGCAGGGCCTCCGTCATGCGGGTGGCGAGGAGGCTGTCCCCGCCGAGTGCGACGAAGTCGTCGTCGCGGTTGACGGTGTCCAGGCCGAGCAGGTCGGTCCAGATCGCGGCCACCGCCTGTTCGGTCCCGCCCTCGGGCGGTGCGCCGGTCGCGGCGCTGTGCCCGGCCCGCTGTCCGGCCAGGGCTGTCAGGGCTGCTCGGTCGACTTTGCCGTTGGCGTTGAGCGGCATGCGGGGCACCGTCACCACGTGTGCGGGGACAGCGTGTTCGGGCAGCCGCTCGGCGAGGAAGTCCTGTAGCGACTCCGGCGCGGACCGGCCCTCCACGACGGTCACGAACGCGACCAGGCGGGGGGAGGGTGCGGGGGAGACCACCACCGCTGCCGCGCCCACCTCCGGGTGGGCGCGTGCGGCGGCCTCCACCTCGCCCAGTTCG
>ANAW01000247.1:0-2442 GCA_000340945.1 Nocardiopsis synnemataformans DSM 44143
ACGACAGTCCGGAGCCATCTCCGTGACCTGTTCGGGCAGGTCCAGGGGCACCCAGTCCCCGGACACCATGACCACGCGCAGGCCCGACAGCGACTCCGGAGTTCCGGTCGCCGCTTCCAGGAGCATCTGCGCGAGGATCGGAACGGTGTTCCACACCGTCACGCCGTGCTGACGTATCGCCCTGCACCAGGCCGCGGCGTCGCGGCGCTGTTCCTCTGCGGGTAGGACTACCGTTCCGCCGACCCCGAGGACGCCGAACACGTCGAAGACCGACAGGTCGAAGTCCAGCGCCGACACCGCGAGGACACGGTCGTCGGCGCCGATGCCGAAGCGTGCGCACACGTCGGCCACGGTGTTCACCGCCGCCCGGTGGCTCACCTCCACGCCCTTCGGTTCGCCCGTCGACCCGGAGGTGAAGATCACGTAGGCGGACGTATCCGGCTCCACCCGGGCCGGTCGCTTCCAGGGCTTCGCCGCCAGTGCGGGGCCCAGGTCGTCTATGACCAGTGCGGCACCGGCGCGGCGCAGCATGCGTTCGCGGCGCGGGGCGGGCTGGTCCACCCCCACGGGCACGTAGGCGCATCCCGCCGCGAGGACGCCCAGGACCGCCGCGACCTGGTCGGGGCCCTTGGGCAGGCTCACCGCCACCGTGCCACCGGGTTCGACGCCGCGCTCGCGCACGTGGGCGGCGGTGCGCAGGGCGCGTTCGGCCAACTGCGCGTAGGTCCACTCGCCCTCGTCCCACACCACGGCGACGCGGTCGGGTTCGCGCTCGGCCCGCGCGAAGAAACCGCCGTGCAACAGGTCCGAAGCGGAACGCACCGGGGTGTCGGCCGCGATCCGGTTCACCTGCTCGCGGGTGAGGAGCTGCTCCGGCGGGGGAGTGTGCTCCGGCCGCCGTGTCCAGTCACCGTCCAGCAGTTGGCGCAGCACACGGCCGTAGGCGTCGAACATCGCGTCCAGCACGCCCTCGGGGAACAGTTCCGGCACCGCGTCCCACACCAGGGCCAGGCCGCCGTCGCGCTCCACCACCTGGTGGTCCAACCACACCTGCGGCGTCTGCGACACCCCCCAGACCGGTTCGGCGAAGGAGGGGCGTACGGCCGCGTCGCCCGTTCCGGTCGCGCCTATCGTGCTCGTGAAGACCACGGGCATCGACACGTCCAGGGCGCCCCGGTGGCGGGCCAGTTCGGAGAGGACCCAGCGGGCGGTGACCTCGCTGTGGTCCAGGTCCTGGCCCATCCGGCGGTGCAGGCGTGCGACGCGCTCGGCCCAGCTGTCCTGCGGGTCGGGCTGGTAGCCCGCCAGGAGCAGGGAGGTGAAGTCGCCCACCAGGGAGCCGACGTCGGGGTGGACGTCGCGGCGGTCGAACAGGGTGAGGTTGACCGTGAGGTGGGGGTTCGCGCTCCAGGCGCCGAGCGTCTCGCAGAACGCCGTGGCCAGCACGGCCGAGGCGGTGACCCCGTGGGCCCGGGCCGCGCCGAGCAGGGCGTCCCTTTCGCGGGTGTCCAACCACTGCTCGCGCCGCTCGAAGCGCGGGGCGAGCACGAGCGAGGGGTCGGTCGCCAGCGGCAGCTCCGGCGGGCCGGGCAGCGCGCGGACCCGGGCGGCCCAGTAGCGTTCGGCCCGTTCCCGCCGCTCCGCGGACGGGTGCACGCCCAGCACGTAGTCGCGGAAGGTGAGCCCGAGCGGCGCCAGCCGGGCGTTCGGGTCGGCGTAGAGGCGGTCCAGTTCGCCCAGGAGGATCATCGCGCTGAGCGCGTCCACGGTGAGCGCGTCGATGCTCAGGCCCAGACGGACCCGTCCGCCGCCGTAGCGCACCGCGCGCAGGTCGAACAGCGGCCAGGTCTGCGGGTCGATGAGCTGGTGGGACATGTCCGCACGCAGGTCGGCCAGGGCCTGACCGGCGTCCTCGTCGGAGGCGTCGGTGACCGGGACGGTGAACCGGGGCACCTCGGGAAGGACGCGTTGGCGCCCGTCCGGGGTGAGCACGGCCCGCAGCATGTCGTGACGCAGGACGAGCAGGTTCCAGGCCTGCTCCAGCCGGGCCAGGTCGATGTCGGCACCGTCGTACTCGGTGTAGAAGTGGCAGTCGACCCCGCCGAGCGCGAAGTCGTCGCCACGGCCGATCCGGTACGCCTGCTGCACCGACGTCAACGGGAACGGCTCGTGGCGCTCCTCGGGGCGCGCGACCGGAGAGCTGAAGGCCGCTTCGCCGGTCCCGTCCCGCAGTTCCCGGGCGAACTCCCGCAGTGAACCGGCGGAGAACAGCAGGCCCAGGTCCGCTCCGCGCAGTCCCCGGTCGTTGAGGCGGACGATCATGCGGGTGGCGAGGAGGCTGTCCCCGCCGAGCGCGAAGAAGTCGTCGTCGCGGTTGACGGTGTCCAGGTCGAGCAGGTCGGCCCAGATCGCGGCCACCGCCTGTTCGGTCCCGCCCTCGGG
>ANAW01000248.1:0-31969 GCA_000340945.1 Nocardiopsis synnemataformans DSM 44143
GCGCTCCGTGACGACGGTGCGCCGGAGTTCCGCGAAGAACCCCGGATTCCGGACGAAATCCCTGTTCGGAGGGGCTGTCCACAATTAACCGAACCCGGTTCTAGTGCGGAGGTCGCATCCTCTGTAGAGTGCCGCCATGGATCTCAACGCAATCTCCGCCCTCGTCTCGGGCGGCGCGAGTGGCCTGGGTGAGGCCACCGCCAGGGAGCTCGCCTCCGCGGGCGCGACCGTCGTCGTGGCCGACCTCAACGCCGAGCGCGGGGAGGCGGTCGCCAAGGAGATCGGCGGTGTCTTCGTGCGCACCGACGTCTCCCAGGAGGACCAGGTCAAGGCCGCGGTCCAGGCCGCCGTCGACACCGGCAAACCCTTCCGGGTGGCCGTGTCCTGCGCGGGCATCGGCTGGGCGACCCGCACCGTCGACCGCCACGGCAACCCCCACGACCTGGACAGCTACCAGAAGGTCATCCAGGTCAACCTCATCGGCACCTTCAACGTGCTGCGCCTGTCCGCGGCCGAGATCGCCAAGACGGAGCCGGTCAACGAGGACGGCGAGCGCGGCTCCATCGTCAACACCGCCTCCCTCGCGGGCATCGAGGGCCAGATCGGCCAGATCGCCTACTCCTCCTCCAAGGGCGGCGTCATCGGCATGACCCTTCCGGCCGCCCGCGACCTCGCGGCCGTCGGCATCACGGTCAACACGATCGCCCCCGGCATCCTGGAGACGCCCATCTACGGCGAGGGCGAGGGCGCCGAGGAGTTCAAGCAGCGCCTGGCCGCGCCGGTGCCCTTCCCCAAGCGCCTGGGCACCGCCGAGGAGTTCGGCAGGCTCGCCCGGGCCCTGCTGGAGATCAGCTACGTCAACGGCGAGGTCGTCCGCATCGACGGCGCGCTGCGCATGCCGCCGAAGTAGGGGGGACACCGTGTCCGACGAGGTTCTCTACACCGCCGAGGACGGCGTCGCCGTCATCACCATCAACCGGCCCCAGGCCAGGAACGCGGTCAACGCCGCGGTCGCCGCCCGCGTCGCCGAGGCACTCGACGACCTGGACGCGCGCAAGGACCTGAGCGTCGGCGTCATCACCGGTGCGGGCGGCACCTTCTGCGCCGGGATGGACCTCAAGGCCTTCATGCGGGGCGAGGTCCCGATGGTGGAGGGGCGCGGGTTCGGCGGCTTCGCCGAGCGCCCGCCGCGCAAGCCGCTGATCGCCGCCGTTGAGGGGTACGCCCTCGCGGGCGGGTTCGAGGCCGTGCTGGCCTGCGACCTGGTCGTGGCGGCCGAGGACGCCAGGTTCGGCATCCCCGAGGTCAAACGCGGCCTGGTCGCCGGCGCGGGCGGCCTGCTGCGCCTCCAGCACCGCATCCCGCGCAACATCGCGATGGAGTTCGCCCTGACCGGCGACTTCGTCGAGGCCCCGCGCCTGGCCGAACTCGGGCTGGTCAACCGGATCACCGCCAGCGGCGGGGCCCTGGACGGCGCCCGCGAGCTGGCGGTCCGCATCACCGCCAACGGTCCGCTCGCGGTGCGGGTGTCCAAGGAGGTCATCACCTCCTCGGACGACTGGTCCACCGAGCAGATGTGGGAGAGGCAGAACGAGCTGACGGGCCCGGTGTTCGTCAGCCAGGACGCCATGGAGGGCGCGGCGGCCTTCGCCGAGAAGCGCGCCCCCGTGTGGAGGGGCGAGTAGGCCCCGGACAGGGCGAGTAGGCCCCGGACGCCGCGCGGCGGTCGTCCCCCGGACGGGGGGACGACCGCCGTCCGCTGTCGAGGGGGGTGTCGTCGCGCCGCGGCGGAAGCCGGTGCGCGCACGTGCCCTGAGCAGCCGGGAGGGGTGTTGTGCGTCACGGCCGGGGGTGACGGGATCCAAGGTGAGCCGCTCCCCCTTGGCGCCCGGTCCGCGGACCGCCGCGGCGGCGGCCCCGGCGCGGCACCGGCGGGCGTCGGTGCCGCGCCCTCCCGTGGCCGACATGTCCGAGGTGGGAGGCGCTTTCGCGGGTGTGCGCGCCCCCCGTCGCGCTGGCGCGCGGGGGATCCACCCCCTCGTTGTGGACCCGGCGGCCTCCCGTGCGCCCCCTTCCACCGGGGCGGGGAGAGAGTTCACGAGATTCCAGGCGGTTTGAAGTCATGGGTTAACCTGGGTTCTACTTTGCCCACCTTGTCCTGTCTTGTCAGTCGTTCCGTCTCTGCGGGCTGACAGGTGCGGGAACCTGATCCACCCTCCCCCCACACCCGGTAGACCGGGCGCGCGTTGGCGCGACCTCCGCTGTGCGACGGGTGTGTTCGGATCCGCGGAGCCTTGGAGTCATTTGTGGTCGCACTCAGCGTCGTCGTACCCATCTACAACGTCGAGAGGTATCTCGACGAGTGCCTGCGCTCCCTTCAGGTGCAGACATGGGACGATCTCGAGGTCGTGATGGTGGACGACGGGTCCCCGGACGGCAGCGCGGCCATCGCGGCCCGGTACGCCGAGCAGGATCCCCGCTTCCGGCTGATCCAGCAGGAGAACGGCGGCCTGGGCGCCGCGCGCAACACCGGCATCGAGCACGCGCGCGGCGATTTCCTGACCTTCGTGGACAGCGACGACGTGATCCCGTCCTACGCGTTCGGGTACCACCTGGAGAGCCTGCGCCGGAGCGGCTCGGACTTCTCCAGCGGCAACGTCCACCGCCTCAACGAGCTGGGCACGCGCCAGTCGCCCATGCACCGCAGGATCTTCCGCACCGCGAAGACCGGCACGCACATCACGCGCGAGGACACGCTCCTGGTGGACCGGCTGGCCACCAACAAGGTCTGGCGCCGCTCCTTCTGGGACAGGCACGGGATGACCTTCCCCGTCGGCGTCCTGCACGAGGACATCCCCGTGGCCATCCCCCTGCACTTCCTCGCCGAGTCGGTGGACGTGCTCTCCGCGCCCGTCTACCTCTGGCGCGAGCGCCCGAGCGACGACAAGTCCATCACCCAGGACCGGCTGCGCCCGCAGGCCCTGGAGGACCGCGTCAGCGCGGTCACCAAGGTCAGCGAGTTCCTCCGGGAGAACCAGCCGCCCCTCCAGAAGCGCCGGTGGGACGCGGTCGCGCTCGGCAGCGACCTGCGCCTCTTCCTCCAGGTGCTCGACCGTGCCGACGAGGACTTCACCCGGCGGCTCGTGGAGTCCGGCAACGCCTACCTGGACCAGGTGGACGACAAGGTGCTGCGCGACCTCCCCGCCATCGAGCGCCTCAAGTGGCACCTCATCCGGCAGCGCAAGGTCGACCAGCTGCGCGAGGTCATCGTCTTCAACAAGAGCGCCGAGCACAAGAAGGCCAGGATCGTCCGGCACGGGATCCGCTACTACGCGGACTACCCGTTCAAGGACGACCCCGCCCAGGGCGTCCCGCGCTCGGTCTACCGCGTGCGCTCGGAGCTCAAGCTCCGCCAGAAGGCCGAGGAGCTCGCCTGGGTCGACGGCAAGCTGGTCGTCGGAGGCCGGGTGTGCCTGAAGTACCTCCGCCCCAACAAGCGCCTCCAGCAGCAGGTCCGGGCCTGGGCGGTCAACGCCGAGGACGGCAGGCGCGTGCGCCTGAGCACGACCACGCACCAGGCCAACGAGTTCCGGCTCGCCCCCACGGTGGCCACCTCCCGCAAGGACTGGGGCGGCTACCAGATCGTCATCGACCCCTCCGAACTGGGGGACGAGGGCGACTGGTACGTGGAGCTGGGCGTGGTCAACCGCGGCTTCCGCCGCGTGGACCGCCTGAAGAAGCCCGCCGCGGCCGACGTCCGGATGCTCGGCCCCGAGCAGGTCCGGCCCGGTGTCTGGGCGCGCCCGCACTGGGTGGACGACTTCGAGCTGCGCCTGACCGTGGAGCGCCCGGCGGTGGTCCTCGACGCCTCCGCGGTCGAGGGCTCCTCCCTGGTCCTGAGCGGCCGGGCGACGGGGACTCCGGCCGAGGGCCTGAGCGCCTACGTCCAGCGCTTCCCCGGCGACGTCGAGGTCCCGGCCGAGGTGGAGACCGACGGCGCTTCCGTGCGCGTGCTGGCCGACCTCGCCGCCCTCACCGACGGCTACGAGGACAGGGACGCGATCCCGGGCAGCGACCCCCACGAGGACTGGTCGGTCCACCTCAGGGACGGCTCCGGCAGCTCCCGGTGGATCCCCTTCGCCGAGGACGGCTCCGAGGGCCGCTACGCGCACTCCGGTCTGAGCGTGCGGGTGGTCCCCGACTTCGCCGGGCGGACCAGGATCCGGGTGGAGCGGCCCCAGCCCCTGCTCACCGGCGTCTCCTGGGACGACTACGTCCTCAACCTCCGGGGCGACTTCCCCGAGACCCCCTCGGGAGAGCTCTCCCTGGTGGTCAAGGCCGTCGGCCGGATGGAGGAGCACCTGTTCCCGGTGGAGGCCGCGGACGGCCGCTTCTCGGCCGCCGTCCCGCCCACCGCGATCCCCAACTTCGGCACGAACGTGCCCCTCACGCCCGGCAACTACCGCTTCCTGCTGCGCAGCGTCATCGGCGACAACCAGTGGGACGACCGCCGGATCGGCTTCTCGCAGGAGCTGCGCACCGCCAAGTTCCCCGCCCCCGAGAAGGAGGGCGGCTTCGACCTGGAGCTCAAGCCGGACGGCCGCGGATGGCCCGTCCTGCGCCTGGGCTCGGTGCTGCGGCCGGAGGAGCAGGGCTCCTACGCGCAGCAGGTCCTGCGCGAGGAGGTCTACCCCAAGCTGCGCAGGAAGCCGGTGCAGCCCGGCATCGTCTTCGACAGCTACACCGGCAAGCAGTTCTCCGACAGCCCGCGGGACATGTACGAGGAGCTCCGGCGCCGCGGCGTGGAGACGCCGATGTCGTGGATGGTGCGCAACCGCCAGATCACCCTGCCGCCGGGGCTGACCGAGGTCCGGCACACGAGCCGCGAGTACTTCGAGGCGCTGGCGCGTTCGGAGTTCATCGTCTCCAACGCCCACCTGCCCATGTGGTTCGAGAAGCAGCCCGGGCAGAAGGTGGTGCAGACCTGGCACGGGTCGATGCTCAAGCGCATCGGCTTCGACATCGAGCACGTCCAGTTCGCCGGCCGCAACTACCACGACCGGCTCCGGCACGAGACCAACCAGTGGGACTACCTGGTCTCCCCGAGCCCCTGGGCGACCCCGATCCTGCGCCGCGCCTTCGGCTTCGAGAACGAGATCCTGGAGACCGGCTACCCGCGCAACGACATCTTCCACCGTCCCGAGCGCGAGGCGGTGACGGAGACGGTCCGTGAGCGCCTGGGCCTCCCGGAGGGCAAGAAGGTCATCCTCTACGCGCCCACCTGGCGCGACGACAAGTTCTACTCGGCCGGCAAGTACAAGCTGGACCTGCACCTGGACCTGCGGCGGCTGTACGACGCCCTCGGCGACGACCACGTGCTGCTGTTCCGCAGGCACCCCAACATCGTCGACCGGGTGCCGAACGTGGGCAAGGACTTCGTCTTCGACGTCTCGGCCTACCCCGAGATCCAGGAGCTGTTCCTGGTCACGGACATCCTGATCACCGACTACTCGTCGCTGATGTTCGACTTCGCCAACACCGGCCGCCCGATGCTGTTCTTCACCTACGACCTGGAGGAGTACCGCGACAGCCTGCGCGGGTTCTACTTCGACTTCGACGCGTCCGCCCCGGGCCCGCTGCTGCGCACCTCCGACGAGGTCGTCGACGCGATCCGCGACATCGACGGGGTCCAGGAGGCCCACAGGGACCGGTACGAGGCCTTCGTGAACCAGTTCTGCCCCCTGGACGACGGCAAGGCCGCCGCCCGGGTCGTCGAGCAGGTCTTCGGCAAGCTCCTCTGAACCGGGCGGTTCGGCGGAAGGCAGGGGCCGTGCAGTCCGGCGCGGCCCCACGACAGGGAGGGTGAAGAGGGCCTTGAGGATTCTGCTCACCGGAGGAGCCGGGTACATCGGCTCCCACACCGCGGTCGAGCTGGTCGCGCGCGGGCACCAGGTGGTCGTCCTGGACAACCTGGTCAACAGCAGCGAGGAGGCCGTGCGCCGGGTCGAGAAGATCACCGGCGCGCAGATCCCGTTCGTGCGGGGCGACTGCACCGAGCACGGCGTCGTCGAGCGCCTCCTGGTGGAGCACGGCATCGAGGCCGTGGTGCACTTCGCCGGGCTCAAGGCTGTGGGGGAGTCCGTCAGCCAGCCGCTGCGGTACTACCGCAACAACCTGGACGCCCTGCTCACGCTCGCCGAGGTGATGGACCGCGTCGGCGTGCGCGACCTGGTGTTCAGCTCCTCGGCCACGGTCTACGGCGACCCGGAGACGGTGCCGATCGCTGAGGGCAGCGCGCTGCGGGTGACCAACCCCTACGGCGCGACCAAGCTGTTCGGCGAGAGGATCCTGGAGGACCTCGCGGTGAGCGCCCCCGACTGGCGCATCACCGTGCTGCGGTACTTCAACCCGGTCGGCGCCCACCCCAGCGGCCTGATCGGCGAGGACCCCAACGACATCCCCAACAACCTCTTCCCCTACATCTCCAAGGTCGCCGCGGGGAGGCTGCCCGAGCTGACGGTCTTCGGCGACGACTACGACACCGCGGACGGGACGGGGGTCCGGGACTACCTGCACGTGGTGGACCTGGCCCGCGGGCACGTCGCGGCGCTCGACCACCTGGCCTCGCAGAAGGGGCTCAGGTCCTTCAACCTGGGGACGGGCAGGGGCACCTCCGTCATGGAGGCGGTCCGCGCCTTCGAGGCCGCCTGCGGTCGCGCCATCCCCTTCCGGGTGGGCCCGCGCCGCGACGGGGACATCGCCACCTGCTTCGCCGACCCGGGGCTGGCCAACCGCGAACTGGGCTGGCGGGCCGAGCACACGGTGGCCGAGGCCTGCGCCGACGCCTGGCGCTGGCAGTCGGCCAACCCCGACGGCTACAGGTGACCCCGCGGAGCGCGGAGTGCCCCCGGCCTCCGCGCTCCCGGGCCACCGGTGCGTCCTGCCGCCGGGGACAGCCTTCTCGAAGCGCCGAGCGTCGATGGGACGATGCCAAAGGAAGGGCAGAGCCGGGCATGGAACACGACTGGGACGAAGAGCCCGAAGAGTACGAAGAAGGCGAAGAGCACTTCTACGACGATGAGGGCGCCTTCGGCGTCGGCCTCCCGCCGACGGCCGGATCCACCCACGAGGAGTGGACCCGGCGGGGCTGACCCCGCGACCCCTCACCGGGACCCCGCTCAGTCGGCGGCGGCCCTCTCCGCCCTCCCCGCAGCCCGCTCCGCGGCGCCCCGGTCGGGCAGGAGCACACCCAGGCCCCAGTGCAGCAGCAGGCCGCTGACGAGCCCCACGAGCCACCCGTAGTCCGCCAGCGGAGCGAGGAACGGGACCAGGCCCTCGGCCGGGAAGGGGCCCGAGCCCTCGGGGGAGTGCGAACCGCCCACGGCCAGCAGCGAGCCGACGCCGAAGGCCACCAGGGCGCGCCAGTTCCACCCGTGCCGGTACCAGTACTCCGAGTCGCGCTCGTACAGCGCGGGCAGGTCCATCCGCGTGCGGCGCAGCAGCCAGTAGTCGGCGAGCAGGATGCCCGCCACGGTGCCCAGGAGGCCGCCCACCGTGCCCAGCCAGGTGAAGATGTAGACGCTTTCGTTCTCCAGCAGCCGCCACGGCATGATCAGCACGCTGAGCACGCAGGTGGCGATCGCCCCGGTGCGGAAGCTGATCAGCCGCGGCCTGAGGTTGGACAGGTCGTAGGCCGGGCCGACCAGGTTGGCCGCGATGTTGGTGGAGACGGTGGCCAGCAGCACGACGAAGACCGCGAAGAGCAGGCCGATCCCGCTGTCCATCCGCGCGACGACGTCGATCGGGTTCCACAGGGGCTCGCCGTAGACGGCCGCGGTGCCCGCCGTGACCATGACGGCCAGCAGCGAGAACAGCGTCATCGTGGTGGGCAGGCCCAGAGACTGGCCCACCACCTGGGCACGCTGGGAGGACGAGAAGCGGGTGAAGTCGCTGATGTTGAGGGTCAGGGTCGCCCAGTAGCCGATCACGCCCATCAGCGACGGGAAGAACAGCGCCCAGAAGGAGGGCCCCCAGTCCAGGGGCTCACCGGAGTCCAGGGACAGCATCGGGCCCAGGCCCCCGGCCTCCACGGCCATCCAGGCCAGCAGCGCGACGCCGCCGAGGATCATCAGCGGCGCGGCCCACACCTGGATCCGGCGCACGCCCTCCATGCCCCACAGGATGATCGCGAGCTGGGCGACCCAGAACAGGCCGAAGGACAGCCACAGCGTCCACGGCTGGCCGCCCAGCGCCGCCGCCCCCGTCCACCCGTCGCCGAGCAGGCGCCCGACGAGGACGTACACCCCCTGGCCGCCGACCCAGGTCTGGATGCCGTACCAGCCGCAGGCGACCGCGCCGCGCAGCAGCGCGGGCAGGTTGGCGCCGCGCAGGCCGAAGGAGGCGCGCGCGAACACGGGGAAGGGGATGCCGTACCTGGCGCCCGCGTGGCCGGTCAGCACCATGGGCAGCAGGACGACGAGGTTGCCCAGGACCACGGCGAGCATGGCCTGGCGCCAGTCCAGGCCCGCCGCGATCAGGCCGCTGGCCAGGGTCCAGGCCGGGATGCTCACCGACATGCTCACCCACAGGGCGCCGAAGCTGCCGGTACCCCAGGTGCGACGGGACATCGGGACGGGCTGGAGGTCGGCGTTGACGTAGGGGCCCTCGGGCAGGGAGACCCCCTCGGCCAGGGAGACCCGGCCGTCGGGGTGGGTGACGGCGGCGGGTTCCGGCGGGGTCGGTGTGTGGGTCACGGGTCACCTGGTCTCGGTGGGCGGGCGGGGAGGGGCGGAGGACACAGCGCTGCCGGGCCCGCCGGGGTCGGGACCCGTGGGGGCGGCGAAAAGTCCGGAGATGTTCCGGGCCGCCGAATATCCTCGCACGTCACACGGCGCACAGGTGCCGCGGGCGGGTCGGGAGGGCTGCCACGGGATCGCGCGTCCCCGAAGGGACGCGCCCGCCCGTGCCCCGGCGGCCCCGCGGCGCGGGTCAGGACACGGCCGGGACGACGTGGCGCCCGTAGGCGTCGATGACCCCGTCCACGTCGTCGTGCATCGCGTACACCGCGAACTGGTCCACGCCCGCCTCCCGGAGCCGCTCCAGCCTCTCCAGGTGCTCCTCCACCGGTCCCACCAGGCAGAACCGGTCGACGATGCCGTCCGGGACGAACGCGGTGTCGGGGTTGTCCGCCCGGCCGTGGTGGCTGTAGTCGTAGCCCCGCCGGGCCCTGACGTAGTCGGTCAGCTCCTGCGGGACCGCGTCGGAGGAGTCGCCGTAGCGGGCGACCAGGTCGGCCACGTGGTTGCCCACCATCCCGCCGAACCAGCGGCACTGCTCCCGCGCGTGGGCCAGCCCCCGCGCGGAGCCGTCGGTGACGTAGGCGGGCGCCGCCACGCACACCGTCACCTCGTCGGGGTCGCGCCCGGCCTCGGCAGCGGCCGTGCGCACCGCCCTGACCATCCACCCGGTCAGGTAGGGGTCGGCGAGCTGGAGGATGAAGCCGTCCGCCTGGCGGCCCGCCAGCTCCAGGGCCCGGGGCCCGTAGGCGCCCATCCACACGGGCAGGGCGCCGTCGCGCACCCACGGCAGGCGCACGGCCGCGCCGTCCACGTCGGCCTCCCGGCCCTCGGCCAGGTCCTTGATCGCGCGCATCGCCCGGGACAGGCGTTCCAGGGTGGCGGGTCGGCGGCCCGCCACGCGCATGGCCGAGTCGCCCCGGCCGATCCCGCACACCGTCCGGTTGCCGAACATGTCGTTCAGGGTGGCGAACAGCGAGGCGGTCACCTCCCAGGCGCGCGTGCCCGGGTTGGTCACCATGGGCCCCACGACCAGGTCGCGGGTGCGTTCCAGGACGCGGCTGTAGACGACGAAGGGCTCCTGCCAGAGCACGACCGAGTCGAAGGTCCACCCGTGGGTGAAGCCGTACCCCTCCGCGCGGACCATCCGCTCGACCAGCAGGTCGGCGGGCGGGTCGGTCTGGAGGACGAGTCCGATGTCCATGTGCTGCCCTCTCGTTCAGACCAGGTACTGGCAGGTGGACCGGGGCACGTACCGGCCGTGCCCGGCCTCGCCCAGGTAGGCGCCGCGGTCCACCACGACCCGGCCGCGCGAGAGCACGGTGCGGGCCCGGCCGGTGACCCGCCTGCCCTCGTAGGCCGAGTAGTCCACGTTCATGTGGTGCGTCCCGGCCGACAGGACCTGCTCGGCGCCGGGGTCGTAGACCACGATGTCGGCGTCCGAGCCCGGGCAGATCGTGCCCTTGGCCGGGTACAGGCCGAACATGCGGGCCGGGGTGGCGCAGGCGATCTCGATCCACCGGCGCCTGCCGATGCGGCCCTCCACCACGGCCTGGTGCAGCAGGTCCATGCGGTGTTCGACCCCGGGCATGCCGTTGGGGATCTTGGAGAAGTCGCCCCGGCCCAGGTCCTTCTGCCCGGTGAAGCAGAACGGGCAGTGGTCGGTGGAGACCACGGACAGGTCGTTGGTGCGCAGCGCCCGCCACAGGTGCTCCTGGTGCTCCCGGGGCCGCAGCGGTGTGGAGCACACGTACTTGGCGCCCTCGAAGCCGGGCTCGGCGAGGTTGTCGGCGGACAGGAACAGGTACTGGGGGCAGGTCTCGCCGAACACGTTGAGCCCCATCCCGCGCGCCCGGGCCAGCTCCTCCACCGCCTCCCGGGCCGAGACGTGCACCACGTACAGCGGCGCGCCCGCCACGCGGGCGAGCTGGACGGCGCGGTGGGTGGCCTCCGACTCCAGCAGGGCCCTGCGCACCTCGCCGTGGTACCTCGGGTCGGTCCTGCCCTCGGCCAGGGCCTGCTCGACCAGCACGTCGATGGCGATGCCGTTCTCGGCGTGCACCATGGTCAGCGCGCCGTTGGCGGCGCCGCGCTGCATGGCCCGCAGGATCTGGCCGTCGTCGCTGTAGAACACGCCCGGATAGGCCATGAACAGCTTGAACGAGGTCACGCCCTCGTCGACGAGGGCGTCCATCTCCCTGAGCGAGGAGGCGTTGACGTCGGAGAGGATGGCGTGGAAGGCGTAGTCCACCGCGCAGTTGCCCTCGGCCTTGGCCATCCACGCGTCCACGCCCGCGCGCACCGGCTCCCCGGGCCGCTGGATGGCGAAGTCGACGATGGTGGTGGTGCCGCCCCAGGCGGCGGCCCGGGTGCCGGTCTCGAAGGTGTCGGAGGAGGAGGTGCCGCCGAACGGCATCTCCATGTGGGTGTGGCCGTCCACCCCGCCGGGGACGACGTAGTGCCCGGCGGCGTCGATGATCTCGGCGCCGCTGTCGGCCCAGGAGCGGGCGGCGTCGCTGCCGCGCAGCGCGAGCGCGGCCACCCGCCCGCCCTCCACGAGGACGTCGGCCTCGGTCTCCTCGGACGCGGTGACGACCAGGCCGCCGCGGATGACGGTGCGTCGTGCCATGCCGTGCCCCCTCAGCCCTGGACCAGCGGGCCGTAGGCGTCGGGCCTGCGGTCGCGGTAGAAGGCCCACTGCCGCCGGACCTCGTCGACCAGGTCCAGGTCCAGGTCGCGCACGACCAGCTCGGCGGAGGTGTCGGAGGCGACGTCGCCGACGAACTGCCCGCGCGGGTCCGCGAAGTAGCTGGTGCCGTAGAAGTCGTTGTCGCCGTACTCCTCCACGCCCACGCGGTTGATCGCGGCGACGAAGTACGCGTTGGCCACGGCCGCCGCGGTCTGCTCCAGCTTCCACAGGTGGGCGGACAGGCCGCGGCTGGTCGCGGACGGGTTGTACACCAGCTGGGCCCCGGCCAGGCCCAGGGCCCGCCAGCCCTCGGGGAAGTGGCGGTCGTAGCAGATGTAGACGCCGATGCGTCCGGCGGCGGTGTCGAAGACCGGCCAGCCGAGGTTGCCGGGGCGGAAGTAGTACTTCTCCCAGAAGCCGTGGACCTGCGGGATGTGGTGCTTGCGGTACTTGCCGAGGTAGCTGCCGTCGGCGTCGACGACCGCGGCGGTGTTGTAGTAGAAGCCGGGGGACTCCACCTCGAAGACCGGCAGGACCATGACGATGCCCAGTTCCCGGGCCAGGGCGCTGAACCGGGTGATGGTGGGGCCGTCGGGCACGGCCTCGGCCCAGCGGTGGTGCTCGGGCTCCTGCACCTGGCAGAAGTAGGGGGCGTTGAACACCTCCTGGAAACCGATCACCCGCGCGCCCTGTGCGGCGGCGTCGCGCGCGTGTTCCTCGTGGACGGCGAGCATGGATTCGGTGTCGCCCGTCCATTCGGTCTGGACGAGTGCGGCACGGACGTTGTGCGGCATGTGTTCCTCGTTCCTGCGTGTGCGCCGCCGGGGCGGGCGAGAACGGTGTGTACGTCCGCGTATGTCCTGCTGGCACGGTGGTGCGAGCGGGTGGTGCGCGTGCCGTCGCACACTAGGTAACGTCGAATGGCCGGTCAATGTCCGACATTCGCGTTCTCCGCACGCGCCCGGGTGAAGGAATCGCGCGATCGTGCCCTTACGGGGTGCGGTGTCCTTTCTGTGACACGGAGGATTTCAGAGGAAAGGACATGTTTTCCGGCGTTTTCCCGCTGAATTTCGGATGAGGACACACACCCTTTCCGTCTTCCCGGCCGCCGCGCGGTCAGGCGGCGGGACGGCCCCCGGCGACGGACGCGCCGCCGTGCCCGAGGGGACCGCCCGCGCCCTCGCTCCGCTCGGCGCGGTCGTCGAAGACGAGGACGATGAGCAGGACCAGGACGACCCCGATGAGGAACAGGCCGCCGCAGCCCAGACCCAGGAACAGCCAGGGGGAGTGCTCCTTCGAGCCCCCGGACTGCCCCGGGGAGGGAGGGGCCGAGCGGCCGAAGCCGGGTGCGGGCGGCGGACCCGCGGGGGGCTGCCAGCCGGTGGGCGGCATGCCTCCGGGAGGAGGGCCCATGGGCGGCTGGTCGTGGTTCGCGGATCCTTCACCGGGAGTGTGCGGGGGCTGGCTCATGGCGGGGCCTGGCTTTCTGCTGCGGGCGGCGGCTGCGCGCCGGTGCCGGGTGGCGCCGTGCGGGAGGCGGCGGTGGCGCGCCGCCGCCTCCTAGTGTGGGGGACATGGCACGACTGCTCATCGTTCACCACACGGTCTCGCCCGCGACCCAGGAACTGCTGGGCGCGGTCCTTGAGGGCGCCCGCGACGACGACGTCGAGGGGGTCGAGGTGCGGGCGGAGGCGGCGCTGTCGGCCACGGCCAGCGACCTGCTCGGGGCCGACGCCGTCGTCCTGGGGACCCCGGCCAACATCGGGTACATGTCGGGCGCCCTCAAGGTCTTCTTCGACACGGTCTTCTACCCGGCCCAGGGGGCGACGGAGGGGCTGCCCTACGCGCTCTACGTGCACGGGGACAGCGACACCTCCGGCGCGGTCCGGGCGGTCGAGTCGATCGCCAAGGGCATGGGGTGGCGGCGGCACCGCCCGCCGGTCACCGTGACGGGCCGCCCGGGGGCGCGGGACCGCGAGGCCTGCTGGGAGCTGGGCGCCGTCACCGCCCTCGCCGCCCTGGAGCGCACCTGACCGGCCCGGGGACGACGGCGCCTCGTTCGGGAGGAGCCGCCGCCCCCGGGCCGGACAGCACGTGGGACTCCGGGCCGCGGGCCCGCGGCCTTCCGGGCGCTACTCCGTGCCCGTCATGCGGGCGTAGACGACGATGTTGTCGCGGTAGTGGCCCGTGCCGTCGTCGAAGGTGCCCCCGCACGTCACCAGCCGCAGTTCGGCGCGGTCACCCGTCGGGGCGTAGACCTTCCGGGTGGGGAAGTCGCTCTTGGGATGCTGCTCCACCGAGTAGACGGTGAAGACGGCGGTCGTGCCGTCCTCGCGTTCGACCCGGACCTCGTCGCCGCTGACCAGGTCGGCGAGGTCGTAGAAGAGCGCGGGTCCGGTCTCCGAGTCGACGTGGGCGCCCATCAGCGCGGGGCCGAACTCGCCCGGCGTCGGTCCGCCCTCGTACCAGCCCACGGTCGCACCGTCCTCGGGCACCTCGATCTCGCCGTTCCCCTGGACGCCGAGTGCGGTGGTGCGTTCGGTGTCGACGTCGATCGCGGGGATCTCCAGGCCCACCGGCGCCGAGCGCGGGAGGAGGTCGGCGGCCTCCTCCAGCCCGTCCGCCGTACCGTCCGTTCCGGTGGGCCGCTCCGTCGGTGACGCCGCGGACGTCGGCGTGCCCGGGGGACCGCCGGAGTCGGGCCCCGGCCCGCACCCGGTGGCCACGGCCCCGAGTACGGCGAGCGCCCCCGCGGCCGCCGCGACGATGCCGCGGCGGCCGCTGAGCCGATGACGTGAGCGCTGCGCGTCCTCGGACATGGGGACCGCCTCTCCTCGGTTGCTCGGTGTCGGTCAGCCGTCGTGGCGCAGTCGGCGGGCGACGAGGAAACCGCCTGCGGCCGTGGCAGCCAGAACGCCGCCGAGCGCGACCATGCCGGTGTCCACGCCGTCCACGGCGGTGCCGCCCATGCCGGTGTCCATGCCGTCCTGCGGGGACAGCTGGAGCTCACCACAGGCCGCCGGAGCCGTGGCCTCCAGGGGCAGCTCCTCGTTCAGCGGGCTCACGGCGTCGCCGCTGTACTCGCCGTCGCCGTTGGCGTCGATACCGTGCACGACCACCGAGGCGTTGCCGTCGCTGATGTCCTGGACGACGTCGTCGGGCAGCTCGACCGAGCGCTCGTAGGTGTAGCTGTCGCCGCTGGGCATGCGGTCCACGGCCACGGCGCTGTCGGCGCTGGTGTCGCCCTCGGTGGTGAGCGAGACCTTGACTCCGCCGTAGGAGCCCTGGCCCTCGGGCGTGGAGACGATACCGTCACCGTCCTCGTCGGCGTCCATGGTCGGGCACACGCCCTGCCCGCCGATGTGGATGTGCTGGGCGTGCGGCGATCCGGCCACCGCGCCGTTGACGTTGACGGTGATGGCGGCCGTGTTCCCGTCGACCTCCACCCACGCCTGGCCGGAGGTTCCGGAGTCGTTCAGCTGGGACAGGTTGCCCTGGAAGGTCCATGCCTCCTGGGCGCTGGCGGGCGCGGCCGCGACCAGCCCCAGCGAGAGGCCGAGGGGCAGGGCCACGGTGAGCGGGGCGAGCTTCGAAGTCCTCATGATTCGTTCCTTCCTTGCGCGGAGGCGCGCGGTCGGACGCGTTCTTGAAGCGTCTGCCCGGGGTTCGGACTCGACTGGAGGAAGGATTGGCCTAGATCACAAAAAATTGCGATATGCCTGTTCCGGTGCGGCGCGCACCGCTCCGTCTCCCGTGCTCGGCCGAGCCCCGCGGCGGAACCGGCGGTCGGGTGCCGCGGAGGCGGGCAGGCGGCCGGGAGGCCGGAAAAGGGCGGGAAAGTCTGGGTAAGGGGTTGGCTGGGGCGGTGTCGGACGCGGCGTGGCGATTTCGCCGACTTCGACCATCAGGTCAGGATGGGCACAGGTCGTCGGGAAACGCGGGGAAGCGCAGGCCCAGCCCCGTCCGGCGCCGCAGAACCGACGTCCGCACCTCCGCCCGCGACCGCCGTTCCCTGGACGGGACCGATCCCCCGGCCAGCCCCTCCCCAGACACACCGCGTGGCCGCCCACTGGCCCAAGTCCTCAGGCCGCGCGGTGTTTTCTTCCGAGGCGGCGCCGGTCCGCGGACCGGCGTCAGTAGCCCCGCCAGGCCCCCTGGTGGTAGCCGATGATCCTCGGGTTCATGAGGGTCGACTCCTCCACGTCGCTCTCGCGGCGGTCCTTGGGGAAGACCTGGGCGGCCTCCAGCAGGGCCGGGTCCAGGAAGCGCAGGGGCGGCGCCTCCTCGGGGACGCGCAGCTCGGGTTCGGCTCCGGTGGTGGTGAGGTAGAAGCCCCAGTTGCCGAAGGAGGGCACGTCCACGTTGTAGGGGGTGGCGGCCAGGTCCGCCTCCTCCAGGGAGTCGCCCACGCTCCAGTAGGCCTCCGGGGCGAAGAAGGGCGAACCGGCCTGCACGACCATGCGGCCCTCCTCGGACAGGGCGTGGCGCAGGAGCGAGTAGAACTCGACCGAGTAGAGCTTGGCGGTGCCGACGTCGTCCCCGTCCGGCAGGTCGGCGATGATCACGTCGAACTCCTCGCGGTTCTCGCGCAGCCACTGGAAGGCGTCGGCGTTGACCACGTCCACGCGCGGGTCCTCGAAGGAGTGCTCGTTGAGGGTGCTGATCACCGGGTCGGTCGAGGCCAGTTCGACCACGGCCGGGTCCAGGTCCACGAGGGTGGCCGAGGCCACGTCGTCGTAGGCGAGGATCTCGCGCAGGGCCAGGCCGTCGCCGCCGCCCAGGACCAGCACGTCCTCGTGGGGCCCCGCCATCGCGGGGTGCACCAGCGACTCGTGGTAGCGGTACTCGTCCAGGCTGGAGAACTGGAGGCTCCCGTTGAGGAACAGCCGCACGTCCTCGCCGTCGAGTGACCGGGTGAGCACGATCTCCTGGTACTGGGAGCGCTCGGCGTGCACGATCGGGTCGCGGTACAGCGCCTGGCGCGCGTCCACCTCGAACTGGTCGGCGTAGACGTAGGCCAGACCGAGCACCGCGATGATGAGCACCAGGCCGACGCTCAGGCCCGCGTAGGCGCCCCGGGTCAGCTCCGCGCGGAACAGCCACAGCACCACCGCCACGCCGACCACGGCGTTGAGCGCGCCCACCACCAGCGCGCCCTTGGGCAGGCCCAGCAGCGGCAGCAGCAGGAACGGGAAGGCCAGGCCGCCGATCAGGCCGCCCACGTAGTCGGCGGCGAACAGGTCGGCGACCGCGTCGGAGGCGTCCTGTCTGCGGATGCGCTGGATCAGCGTCATCAGCAGCGGGATCTCCATGCCGATGAGGGCGCCGATCACGAACGCCAGCACCACCAGGGCGGGCTGGTAGGCGGAGAACCAGGCGAAGGCCGCGTACAGCAGCAGCACCGACAGGCCGCCGACCAGCGAGAGCAGGCCCTCGATCACGGCGAAGGCCGCGGCGGGGTGCGCCTGGAAGCGCTTGGACAGCAGCGAGCCCACGCCCATCGCGAACACCATCACCGACAGCACCACCGACGCCTGGGTGATGCTGTTGCCCAGCAGGTAGCTGCCGATGGCGACCAGCGCGAGCTCGTACACCAGACCGCAGGCGGCGCAGACGAACACCGCCAGCAACACGAGGAACCGCGCCGCCCTGGCGGGTACCGGCAGTCGGGGCCGTGTGCGGACGGTGGTCTCAGTCAACGGAAGTGCCTTCGTGTGGTGGTGCGGTTGCCCGGGGCAGGGGGCCAATGGGGGGGAAGGGCCGTCAGGTCAGCGCCGCGGCGATGACGACCGCGATCGCCACGTGCGCGGAGGCGCTCACCCAGGTGGCCGGGTGCGGCTCGTCGTTGCTGATCATCTGGGCGATCTTGGCGGGGACGAGGATGTCGATCAGCACGAACGACAGCGCCATCACGCCCAGGCCGATCAGGCCGTAGACGGCGGTCGAGATCAGACCGGCCCCGAGGCCGATCTCGGACTCGCTGGAGAGGATCGCCGAGGTGACGACGATGGCCGATCCCAGCGTGTTCGCGGACACGAGCAGGACCGCGTTGCGGTTGCGGTTCTCCCAGATCAGCACGTGGAGCTTGCCGGGGGTGAGGAGGTCGGTGAGCAGGTAGCCCAACACGAGGATGACGATGCCCACTCCGCCGTAGGCGAGGGCTCCGAGGGCGTTGAAGAGGATCTCGTTCATGGTCCTGTTCGCAGGTAGGGGATTTCGGTCGACATGTTCGGAACGTGTGGGGGGAGACTACTTGCCGAAGCCGCCGCCTCCGCCGCGGTAGCTGCTGCCGCTACCGTCGCTGTTGCTGCTACTGCTGCCGCTGCCGCCGCCGGTGCCCCCGCCGAAGAAGAAGAACCCTCCGCCGGAGGATCCGGAGGACCCGTCGCAGTCGTCGTCGTCATAACCCTCGACCTGGACCACGTCGTCGTCGGGGCAGTAGTTGTTGCTGTTGTTGGAGCAGGCGCTGAGCAGGATCAGAACCAGCAGGATGACGCCGATCACGACGAACACCGTGATGATGACGTTCCTGTTGCCGTTGTTCGCAGGCTCCTCGTATGCCTTCATGGTGCGGTTCTCCCGGAAGTGGGGGGAAGGGTCACGGTCGAGGTGGTCGTCACCAGCTCGCCGCTCTGGGGGTAGGCGTGCCAGGTGCGCCAGTCGAGTGGTCCGCCGGGGACCAGGTGCAGCGCGGTGACCGCCAGCGGATCGCCGGGGAAGGCGACGAGCAGGCCGCCGGGGGAGTCGGCCACCTCCCGGTGGATCTCCTCCACCCTGCGGGCCAGCTCGGTGCGGGACAGGGACTCCACGCGCGAGCCGAAACGGTAGCCGCCCAGGTCGGGAAGGTCAGCGCTGCCGGGCAGGCCGCCGGGGAGACCGGGTAGGCAGGCCACCGTCTCCACCAGCGGTTCGTCGGCCACCAGTGCCCCCGGCGACGGCTCCGGCGTGACGACCACCTGGTGGGAGGCGCCGAGCACCCGCAGCTCGACCCGGGCTCCCGGCACCCGGACGGTGCGGACGGCCAGGGGGTCGACCAACGGATGGTGCAGGGCCCAGACCAGGTCGTCGGCGCTGGTGTCGACGAAGGGGGCGCTGATGCTCGCGCGCACGTTCCGGTCAGCTCCCCGGGTAGATGGTGAAGGTGCCCGGGGCGACCTTGTCGCCCGTGCTGGCCTCCCAGCGCCCGTGGTCGAAGCGCTCGAAGGACAGCAGCCTGCCGTCGTCGGACTCGTAGTCGGCGTAGTCGAGGCCCCCGGAGGCCTTGAGCCCGGTGGTGCCCTCGGAGCGGTAGGAGCCGGTGCCCTTCTCCTGGAGCCGGTAGACGGTGCCTTCCAGCTCGATGCTCTTGCCCTGGGGGATGATGTCCAGGTCGGGGCGGCCGGTCCACAGGGCCAGCTCCACGTCAGGGTCCTCCTCCACCGAGAGCCAGCGCTTGCCGCCCTCGACCTCCAGGAAGTGCTCCGACCAGGTGAAGCCGCCCTCGGACAGGCGCAGGGTGCCGCGGATCCAGGTCCGCTCGGTGCCCCAGTCGATCATGTCGCCCGCCTTGATGGCGCGCGGGTCGCCCGCGGTGCTGTTCGCCGTGTCGGCGAAGGGGTCCCGCGGCGGGGCGGGGGGCTCGGGGGCCGTTTTCGCCTTCTTGTTCTTGGCGCGCTGCGCGTAGATCAGGATGCCGACCACGACGGCGACGCCGACCAGGATGAGCAGCAGCAGGAGTTCGATGGCCAATGTTCCTCGTTTCGCGGTGGGGCATGGGGGGAGCGAGGCCGTGTACGTCCCCTGCCTGCGTTGTTCCCCGGGAGCCGGGCAATCCTACTGACGCTCTGACGCCGCGGGCGAGGGGTCGGTTCCACATGTGACCAGATCAGGACACGAAGGACGCCGCGTCCGGGAACCTCTCACGGACGGTGATCGTTGACGACGGACCCGTGTGCGGGCGCGCTCCGGGGGCGCGCTCCCGGGACCGCTCCGAGGGCCGCTCCGGGGCGCCGGTGATCGCGTCCGGCGGTGCGGGCCGACGTGTCCGGGCCCCGGTGCGTACGGGTTCTCAGGCCCGGGGGTCGCCGGTCTCCGCCGGGAGTGCGTCGTCGCCTCCCCAGCGGCTCCACGACCCCGGGTACAGGCGGGCGCCGGAGTACCCGGCGTGCTCCAGGGCGAGCAGGTCGTGGCAGGCGGTGACCCCGGACCCGCAGTAGGCGGTGATGGTGTCGGCGGAGTCGGCGCCGAGGGCGGCGAAGCGTTCACGCAGGATTCCCGGGGCGGCCAGGAGTCCGTCATCGCCCAGGTTCCCCGTCCACTCGGCGCTGCGGGCGCCCGGCACGTGCCCCGGCCGGGCGTCGACGGGCGCGGGCCGCTCGCCGGTGTAGCGTTCGCGGGCGCGGGCGTCGACCAGCAGGTGCGCCGGATCGCCCGTCTCGGCGAGGACGGTGTCGGTGTGCACGACGCGGTCGGCGGGCCAGGGCAGCGGGGTGCGGTGCACCGGCCGGGGAGTGACGTCGCCCTCCTCCAGCCCACCGGTCCACGCCTGGACGCCGCCGTCGAGGAAGGCCGCCGGGGTCCCCAGCACGCGCAGCATCCACACCAGGCGGGCGGCCACGGAACCGCCGGCGTCGTCGTAGACCACCACGGAGGAGTCGTCGCCGATGCCGAGGCGGCCGAGAGCGTCGGCGAAGTCGGCCGCGGAGGGCAGCGGGTGGCGGCCGCCCTCGGGACCGGCCGGTGCGGCCAGGTCGGCGTCCAGGTCGGTGAAGACGGCGCCGGGCAGGTGTCCGGCGCGGTGGGCGTCGCGGCCGGAGCGCCCGTCGAGGTACCACCGGGAGTCGACGAGGACGACCTGGTCGCGGTGTTCGCGGAGCCAGTCGGCCGACACGGCCACCGGCAGGGTCAGGAGTTCGGACATGGGCACCACCCTAGGCGCTTCGTCCCGGCAGGTGGGGAGGGGTGTGCCCGGCGCCCGTCCCCGGACCGGCTCCGGCCCGCGGGAGGGCGGGCGCCCGAAGGCGGGCGGGGGCGAAGGACCGAGGGGCGCCGCTCAGGCGCCGGGGGCCCCGCGGCCCCGGTCCATGCGGTGGACGCGCAGGATCCACCACAGGCCCAGCACCGGCAGCACCAGCGGGATGAACAGGTACCCGGCGCCGAAGTTCGACCACACCGTGTCGTCGGGGAACACCCCCGGCAGGAGCAGGCTGACCGCGCCCACCGCCAGCACACCGACCAGTTCGACACTGCACGAGACCAGCGCGACCCTGCGCGAGGTCCGCCCGGCCCGGGCCAGGCCGACCGCCGCCACCAGGTAGACCACCCCGGCGAGCAGCGAGAGCCCGTAGGCCAGCGGCGCCTCGTCGAACCTCGTGGCCAGCTGGTAGCCCCCGCGCGCGGTCGCGGCGAGCGCGAACACCCCGTACACGGCGACGAGCAGCCGCCCGGGGCCGGTACGCAGGGTTCTGTCCGGGATCACGGCGGACTCAGGCAACGGGGCTCCAGAGCTGTTCGAGGCGGACGAACAGGACGGGCAGGATCAGGCACGCGAAGGCGATCACCGCCGGGCCCCACCTGCTCCGCTCCATGAAGCCCCACACGGCGCACGCGGGCGGCAGCAGCGCGACCGTGGCCAGGTAGGACACGAACATGGCCGTCTCCGCGGGCCGCTCGCCGCCGACCAGGGTGACGACGGTGGCGGCCACCTGTCCGAGCACGAGCAGCCACAGGACCGCCATGCCGACCAGGTGCGGGACCACCATGGGCTGGTCGCGGAAGGTCGAGACGAGGCACCACCCGGCCAACGCCAGTGACACCATCTGAATCGTCATGGTCAGCCAGTCGACCACGCCGCCTCCGCTCGTCTTCCTCATGCCATGTCAGCGGGCTTCTACGACACAGCGTAGTACGTCAGGGCCACCGCGTCGCACGGTCTCCGCTGGCTGCCCCGCCCGGGGCCGCCCACCAGCGGACACGTCCGGTTCCGGACAGTTCCGCCATGGGGCTTGCAGGACGGCGGCGCACCCGCGTCGGATATGGTCCTCGGAGCCGCATGTGTTCCAGCCGCTACACGGCTCAGGCCCGCGGCAGTCCCCTCAGGCATCGTGTACGAGACCGGAGCACCCCGTTGTCCTATCCCCAGTACCCTTCCGGCCCCCAGCAGCCGCCCCACGGCGACGGCACCGGCGGCTACCAGCCCTACGGCGGCCAGCCCGGTTACGGCGCTCCCAGCGGCGGCCAGCCCGGCTACGGTGACCCGTCCGGCGGCCAGCCGCCCTACGGAGGCCCGGGCGGACCGCCTCCCGGTCAGCCCCCCTACGGCGGCATGCCCCCCGGTCCTCCCGGAGACCCCTACGGCCCGCCGCCCGGCGCCCAGCCCCCGAAGAAGGGCATGTCCACCGGAGCCAAGGTCGGCCTCGGCATCGGCGGCGGCTGCCTCGGCCTGGTGGTCCTCGTGGTCGTCGTCATCGTGATCATCGCCTCGCTGGCGGGCGGCGACGACAGCGCGTCCACCTCCACGTCCTCGGCCCCCACCCAGCAGGAGGGCACGCAGGAGCCGGAGGGCGGCGCGGCCGAGGAGCCCGCCAACGAGCAGGGCGTCACCCTGACCGCCACCGCCGCGGGCACCGCCGCTGACACCATCGACGACACCGTCTACACGGTGCTCGACGTCGAGCTCACCAACAACGGCGACGAGCCGCTCAACATCAACCCGCTGTACTTCACGACGGTGCTCTCCGACGGGACCGAGCGCACCGACTGGGCCGACGCGATCTTCGCCGACATCCAGCACATCGAGGTCGGCACCCTCGCGCCCGGCTCCTCCACCTCGGGGCAGATCGCCGTGGTCGGCGAGGTCGTGGTGACCGAGGTCCGCTACGACCCGAGCCTCGGCATGGAGGACCCGATCGTCACGACGGTCCAGTAGTCCACGCACGCACCACGAAGCCCCGGCCGCGCACCCCGCGGCCGGGGCTTCGCGCTGTGTCCCCGGTGGTGTTCGCCGGTGTACCGCGGTGTACCGCGGTGTCCGGCGGAGCGCGCGGGTACGGCACCGGAACGGCCGGGTGCGGCGGAAGCCGCTTTTTACCGCAAAAGGGGCCCTTTTCGCGGCTGGCTCGGATATCGTCAGCGCACGCGCGCGCCCCCGCACGCACGCGCCCGTCCAGCGCGGTTCCCGCTCCACCGCTCCCCGCGCATCCCCCCGGAGCCTCGCCATGTCCCTGCCCCCGCGTCCCCCCGCCGCCAGCGTGTCCACCGGCGGCAAGATCGGCATCGGATGCCTGGGGTGCTTCGGCGCCCTGATACTCACCGCGCTCATCGGCTCCTGCGCCAGCGCGCTGGCCGGAGGCGGCTCCGACCAGGCGGGGCCGCCGCCCCCGGCCGCGACGGTGACCGCGACCGTGGCCGAGACGGTGGAGCCGACCGCCACCGAGACCGAGGAGGTCGAGGTGGAGGTGACGGTCACCGCCACGGAGACCGTCACGGAGACGGTGACCGAACGCCCGGACAGCGGCGGCAGCGGCGGGAGCGGCACCGATGGCGGGGGCGGCGTCCCGGCCTACTACGAGAACTGCGACGCCGCGCGCGCCGCGGGTGCGGCGCCCGTGCGCCGCGGCGACCCGGGCTACGGCTCCCACCTGGACCGCGACGGCGACGGCGTCGCCTGCGAGTGAGGCGGGGACGCGTACCGGTTCCGGGTGGCACGGGTTTTCCGGTCCCCTCCCCGGCCCGGCACGGCACGTCCGGAGCCGGGGAGGGGACCGGGACGCCTACTTCGGTCCGGGCGCCTCCTCGCCTCCCTGTCCGCCCGCACGTTCGAGGGTCTCCTCAAGGGCGCGCTTGGTGACGGCGGTCTCCACCTGGTCGACCGCGTGCGCGGTCATCTTGTCGCCGTACCCGGGCAGCGCCCGGCTGCCCGCGTACTCGCGGCACAGCCGCACGCCCTCGGCGGTGGAGGGGCCGTAGGAGGAGTCGACGCCCGACTCTCCCAGGGCGTCGCCGAAGCCCGCCCGTGTGATCCTGAGTTGGAGCAGCTTGACCGCTTCCCCCTCGCTGCCGATGCGCAGCCCGAGCATGTCGTGTACCTCCGTGATCTCCCCGGGGGGCTGTTCGAACGTGCCGTCGCGGACGAGGGCGTAGGCCTTGTCGCCCGGGCACGAGGTGGAGACGAAGTCGCGGTGCCCGAGTACCGTTCCGGCGATCGACGTCTCCGGTTCCATCAGCCACTGGCGGAGCGCGCGCACCGCGTTGACCTGCTCCGGGGTGATGGCATCGGTGGGTCCGGTGGCCAGGGTCACTGAGTAGTGGGAGGTGTTGCCGCCCGGCTGCGCGGCCTGGGTCTTGTACAACCCCCGGCCCTCGATGACGTAGCCGTGCGCACAGCACAGGAACGAATAGCCGATACAAGTCCAGCCTCGGGAAGGTCCCGTGTGGAATGATCGGGTCCGATTCCAGTAGGCGATGCATTCGCTGTGCGGCTTGCCGGCCAAGTTCTGGTTCGCCGAGTCGTAGTGGATGACGAGTCCGGACCTGGGGTTCGCCCGTTTTGCCGCGCAGGCGGGCCATCCGAGGTTTGAGCGTGAGACGTACTTATCGGGCTTGGGCAATGTGATTCCCGGTTATGCTGGTCGCTTTAATTCTAGTGGTCTCGGTGGGCTCCGTTTTCAGGGGGCACTGGAGATGATTCCCGTTTTCTGATTCGGTTGATGAAGTCAAGTGGCATGGAATCGTGCTTCGAAAGATTGCAGTCGGCGCAAGCCTGGACCAGGTTCCACCAGTGGTCCGTGCCTCCCAAGCTGACAGGCACGTAGTGATCGACGTGAAAACCTTCGGAGTCCTCGGTTCCACAGTAGAAGCAGGGGTCTTCCGAGATAACCACACGATAGAGTCCGGAGAGGCGTATTTCCTCGGCGGTCATCTTCGCCCTGGAACGCTTCCGTCTTACCCGCTCGGCCTGCCTCGCAGCTCTGTAGAATGGGTCCGAGGCGTATCTTTCCCTTCTCTTCTCTCGTATGGTCTCGGAGAGTCGCAGGCGCGACTCCCGCTTGATCTCGGCTGACCTCTCCGGGTTCTTGAGAGTCCAGGACCTTGCCGCCTCGTTTCTTTTGTTCCTGTGCTTCTGGTAGTCGACGGCCTTGAGTTGCGCCACGTGCTCGGGTTTTTCTGTTCTCCTTTTCCTGTGGTAGGTGCGTACGCATTCTTTGCACCGGGACACGTGTCCGTCGGCATCTCTTTTGGATCGGTGGTACTGTCCGAGTTCCTTCATCTGTCCGCAGGTTCCGCACTCCTTGGATTCGCCGTCCGGGGAGCGCCTGAGCTTGGAAGCCTTGTTTCTTGAGGCTGCCAGGAGGCGTGAGTATTCAGCGGTACACGGCGTGCACTTGTTGCGGTGATCGTCTCCCGCTGAGTGGCGGTGGAAGTCCTCGGGAGGTTTAGCCGCTCCACAGTCGATGCAGGTTCTGAGGTTCGGTAGCTCGCATTCCGGTATGTCGAAGGAGGGCGCGGACCGAGAGACGTATTTGCTCGGTCGAGGCATGACCCCATTGTGTCAAGTCGACACTCCGAAGGGTAGGGGGGTGGTCACTTTGTGTAGATAATTCCTTGTTGTCGGCCACCCGGTGTGGCGGAGTCCCCGCACCCGGAGCCCTCTGCGGCACGATGGTGGCCGACCCGAACCTGGGAGGTAACCCGTGCGCTCCGCACACACCGCCGACACCGTCCGCGAGGCCGAGCGCGCGCTCATGGCGCGCCTCCCCGACGGAACTCTGATGCGCAGGGCGGCGACCGGGCTCGCCGCCGAGTGCGCGCGGCTCCTGCCCCGCGTGTACGGGTCGCGGGTCGTCCTCATGGTCGGCGGCGGCGACAACGGCGGTGACGCGCTGTACGCGGGCGCCGCGCTGGCCGCCCGGGGTGCGGCCGTGCGCGCCCTGATCGCCGGACGGCGCGTCCACGAGGGCGGGATCGCCGCCCTGCGGTCGGCGGGCGGCCGGGTCCGCTGGTTCACCGACGCCCTGGCGGACGAGAGCGACCTGTTCGACGCCGACCTCGTCGTGGACGGGCTCGTGGGCATCGGCGGCAGCGGGGGCCTGCGCAGGCCGCACGCCGCCCTGGCCCTGCTCGCCGCCAACGCGCCCGCCCCCGTGGTCGCCGTGGACCTGCCCAGCGGGGTGGACGCCGACACCGGCGAGGTGGCCGGACACGCCGTCCGCGCCGACGTCACGGTCACGTTCGGCACCCACAAGCCGGGCCTGTTCGTCGATCCGGGAGCCGAACGCGCGGGCCGGGTCCGTCTGGTGGACATCGGGCTGTCCCCCGAGCTGCCCGGCCCCGGCCTGGTCTGTCCACAGGCTGTGGACATCGCCTCGCTCCTGCCGGTCGCCGGGACGGAGTCGGACAAGTACCGGAGGGGCGTCCTCGCCGTCCGCGCGGGTTCTGACCGCTACCGGGGCGCCGCCGTCCTGTGCGTGGGCGGCGCCCTGCGCACCGGGGTCGGCATGGTGCGCTACGGGGGAGGCCCGGCCGTGGTCGACCAGGTGCTCGCCCGCTGGCCGGAGACCGTCGCCATCCCCCTCGACCCGCAGAACAGCACCGACCTGTCGCCCGGACGGGTGTCCGCCCTCGTCGTCGGCTCCGGCCGGGGCACGCACCCGGCCAACGCCGACGAGCTCCGCGCGGTCCTGGACAGCGACGTCCCGGTGCTGGTGGACGCGGACGGGCTCACCCTGCTCACCGGGGACTGGGGAGAACCGCTGTGCGAGCTGCTCCGGGAGCGGGAGGCGCACACGCTGCTGACGCCGCACGCCGGGGAGCTGGCCCGGATGCTGGGCGCCGAGCGGGAGGACGTCGAGGCGCGCCGCCTGGAGCACGCGGCCCGTGCCCGCGACCGCTTCGGGTGCACGGTCCTGCTCAAGGGGTCGACCACGGTGATCGCGCACCCGGGCGCTCCGGTGGTCGTCAATCCGACCGGAACGCCGCTGCTGGCCACGGCGGGGACCGGAGACGTGCTGTCGGGGGCGGTCGGCGCGCTCCTGGCCGCCGGTCTGCCCGCCCGGGAGGCGGCGATGTGCGGTGCCTACCTGCACGGACGCGCCGCCTCGCTGGCCCGGGACGGCGCACCGATCAGCGCGTCCGACCTGCTGGAGGCGCTGCCGCTCGCGGTCGCGGAGGTCCGCCGGGCGGCCTGAGGCGGAGCCGGAGCGGGGCCGTGGCGGGAGCGGTTGGGCTGCCCGCCCGGCTGCGGGGGCGCCGTCCCGGGACGTGGCGCGGTCGTTGCCTCACGGGTTCGCTCCGGCGCGGTTTCCGCGCAGGGCGGGGAGGAGGGGTGTCGGGTCTGCGTGGGATGCTGGGGTTCCCTCCCCCGGACAGACGGGCATCCCCCATGCTTCCCGCCTCCGCCCACCCGGCCGGTGCCGCGTGATCGCCGCAGCGGTCCTCCTCACGCTGTTCCTCGTCGGAACCCCGGCCGCGTTGTACGCGGAGACGCGCCGCATCACCGCCCACCGCCGTGGCGGTTGGACGAGCGGGCGTGCGGGGCTGTGGCGCGCCGCCGTCTGGTTCGCCCGTTATCCCCGTTCGTACGCGCGGTTGTGGTGGGGACTCCTCGCCGGTGCGTGCGTCATCTTCTACGCGCCCGAGGGCTCTCCCGCTTCCGGGGCGGCGGGGCTTATCTTCCTGGGCGTGTGGGGGACTCCCCCGGGCCCGTTCGACGGTTTGCTGCTCCGCTACTGGACCGGCCGGGAACCCCGTGCTCGGTCCGGCCCTGGGACTGTTGTCCCCGCCGCCCTGTATCGCCGCCGGGTCCGGTTTTCGGGCGTCGCCGCGGTGCTGGTGATGGCGGTGCTGTCAGCGGTGCTCGTGCTCGGAGCGGGGGACGGGGACTGGTACGCGATGGTGGCGGCCCTGCTCCTGCCGGTCCTCGGACTGATGGTCTGGCAGCGGACCGTCTATCCGGAGGTCCGCCTGTCCGGGACGCGCCTGCTCCTGAAGCGGTACGCCGTCTGGGTCTCCATACCCGTGGAGTGGGTCGCGCGGGTCGACGCCGGGAACGGGGTCATCGTCCACTTCAACGACGGAAGGGCGTTCTGTTCGAGGGCCTGGGGGAGTACCCCGGCCCGGGACGAAGAGGCGGCCCAGCGGATCACCCGGTTCGCCCAGGAGGCACGGGAGGGGGTCCCTCCGTCCGCCGACCGGCCCCTGGGATGGGGCCGGGACCTGGTGGCGGGCCCGTTCTTGGTGTGGCTCGGGCTCGTGCTCGCCTGGCTCCCCACCGGCGTCTGACCCGCCCCGGTACCGGAGCGCGCCAGGCACTGGTGAGACCCGGAGGCGCCTGGGACGCGGGTGCGCTGTGGCTGGCCCTCGCCCTTTACGTCACCGAGACCCCGGTGTACTGACCCCGCTCCCGCGCCGCCCGGGTACTTCAGAGCGCGCGGGCGGCGTCGATGCCGCGCCGCACGATGTCGGTGATGAAGTAGTCGCCCGGGTCGCGGTCGTCACGCAGCCGGTGCACCAGGGAGTCGTCCACCCACAGGAACTCGGTGTGCTTGCCCGGCTCCAGGCGGGGGGCGTCCAGGTCGCCCTCCACCCGCACCAGGTAGTCCACCTCGCGCCGGGTCACGCCGTCACCGGGGTCCCAGTCCAGCCGGAACAGCTCCGCCAGCACCTCGGTCAGCCGCCAGCCGGTCTCCTCCTCGACCTCGCGCGCCAGCCCCTCCAGCATGGTCTCGCCCTGTTCGACGTGCCCGCCCACGATGTCCCAGCAGTGCGGGAACACCTTGCGCGTGGGGGAGCGGCGCTGTGCGAAGACCCTTCCCCGGTCGTCGGCGATCACCGCGGCCGCCACGTGGGTCCGGCCGTCGGCGGTGTCGGGGAACTCGATTCCCGGGGCCACCGTGATGCCTGTGCTCATGCGTCCTCGTCCTCCTCGTCCGCGGGCAAGCCTACGTCCCGGCCCCGGCGGGGCAGGCGCAGCGTCAGGAGCCTGGCCCGGGGGGCCAGTCCCCGGGCCAGGTCGAACACCGCCTCGGTGCGCGAGTGGTCCTCGTCGAGGACCGAGAACAGGTTCACCCCCAGGTAGAACGTGATCGCCCCGTAGGCCACCTCGCGTGCGGGCAGCAGCTTCCCGAGGGCGGATCCGCCCAGGACCCGGTTCCACTCCTGCTCGATGAAGGCGATCCACGGCTCCGCGCGGTCCCGGATCTGCGCGCGCAGCTCCGGTTTGGTGACGGCGGCGGCCACCAGCTCGGAGAACTCGGTGATGTAGCCGCGCTCCAGGTCGGTCCGGTAGATGCGCATCGCCGCCTCCACCAGTTCCTCCAGGGTGTTCGCCCGCGCCGTGATCTCCCGGTACATCGCCATGCGCTCGGCGCTGGAGCGGTCCAGCGCCGCCAGCAGCAGCTGGTCGACCCCGCCGAAGTGGTAGAAGACCAGCGCCGAGTTGGCCTCCGCGCGCGCGGCGATGGCGCGCGCCGACGCCCCGGCGTAGCCCTCCTCGCGCACGGTCTCGCTGGCGGCCGCGAGGAGCCGCTCCCTGGTCTCCTCGCTCGCGCGCCGTCCTCCGCTGCCCTTGGCCATGGCCCTCCTTGCTCTCGGGGAGGTTTTCAGCATACGGTTTAATCGAGTGATTAAACCAAGCGATTTAATCGCATGCTGAAGGAGCTCCCCCGTGCCTCGAAGCGCCTCCCCCCTGCCGTCCAGGGCGCGCCTGCTGCTCGCCGCCCTGGTCCTGGCCGCCTTCGCCGCCCTGCTGGCACTCCGGATCCACCACTGGGGCCGCCTGGACCAGACCGCCCTGTTCTACGTCGGCCTGCCCGCGACGATCGCCCTGCTCGTGGTGCTCACCGTGAAGGCCCGCAGCGCCATGGGCGTCACCATGGCCGCCACCACCATCTGCCTCGCCCTGGCCGGACCCCTGCTCGGCGAGGGCATGGTCTGCCTGCTCATCGCCGCGCCGCTGGTCTACGGGGTCGTCGCCGTGGTCACCTGGACGGCCGGGGCGCTCGTCGCCTGGCAGGACCGCTCCCGGCACGTCCTGTTCGCGCTGCCGCTGCTGTTCGTGCTCGCGCTGGAGGGCGTCGCCGGAACCTCCCTGCTGCCGCGTGAGGACCGCGGCGAGGGCCGCGTCCTGGTCCCCGCCACCGCGCACGAGGTCGCCGCCGCCCTGGCCGCACCGCCCTCCTACGCCGCCCCCGACGCGCTCTTCCTGCGGGCGGTGCCCTTCCCCGAGCCCGTCTCGGCCTCCGGCGAGGGCCTGGAGGTCGGCGACACCCGGCTCGTCCGCTTCACCCCGCGCCGCACGCTGGAGCTCGGCGCCCAGCCCACGCCGCGCCACATGGAGCTCCGGATCACCGGGAGCGAGGTCCGCGAGGACGGCGGGCGCGTGGTCTTCGAGGTGGTCGAGGACACCGCGTTCGCGAACTGGATGGACATGCGCGGCGCCGAGGCCGTGTGGCACACCGAGGACGACGGAACCCGTCTGGCCTGGTCCATCGACTACGAGCGCACCTACGAGCCCTCCTGGTACTTCGGGCCGATCCAGTCCTACGCGACAGACCTGGCCGCCGAGTACCTCGCCACCACCTTCGGCGCCGCCGCCCTGGAGGGTTCCCGATGACCCCGGAACTGCCCGCGACGCTGGTCCGCGGCGTCGGCCTGTTCGCCCCACTGCTCCTGCTGGCCGGACTGTGCCTGTGGCGCGCGCCCCGTCCGCGCGAGATCGCGGCGATGCTGGTGGCCGGGGCGTGGGCCCTGCTCACGCTCGTCCCGCTCAACCTGTACGCGCTGCGCGCGGGCTGGTGGTCCTTCCACGCCGAGGGCGCGGTGTGGCTCGGCATGCCCGTGGACCTGCTGCTGGCCTGGGCGGTGCTGTGGGGCGTCCTGCCCGCGCTGCTGCTGCGCCTGCTGCCGGTCCCGCTGCTCAGCGGCCTGCTCGTGTGGGTGGACGTCATCGTCATGCCGCTCGCCGAACCCGTCGTGGTGCTGGGTCCCCCCTGGCTGCTCGGCGAGTTCGTCGGCTCGGCGCTGTGCCTGATCCCCGCGCTGATGCTGGCCTACTGGACGCGCACCGGCCAGCTGGTGCACGCCCGGATGTGGGCGCAGGCGCTCCTGGCGTTCGGGGCCATGGTGGTCCTGCCGCTGGCCGCGCTGGACGCCCTGCCCGGCGGTCCGGGCGAGGCCTTCACCGCCGCACAGCTCCTGGCCCTGGTGTGCCTGCCGGGACTGGCGGGGGCGCCCGNGCTGCCCTTCGACCCGCCGTCGCGGCTGGTCACCAGCGGCCCCTACGCCTACCTGCGCAACCCGATGCAGACCACCGTCGCCGGGGTGTACCTGGTCCTGGCCCCGGTGACCGGCGACCCGTGGCTGCTGCTCGGCGCGCTCGTCGCCTTCGCCTACGGCGCGGGGTTCGCCGCCTGGCACGAGGGAGGCCAGTTGCGGGCGGCGTTCGGGGAGGACTGGGAGGCCTACCGGGCGGGCGTGCGCGCCTGGCTGCCCCGGTGGCGCCCGTGGCCCGGCCGCGCGCCGGGCACGCTGTACGTGGCGGCGGACTGCGCCATGTGCCGGGGCCTGGGCGGCTGGCTGGCCGCCCGCGCGCCGGTGGCGCTGGAGCCGCGACCGGCGGCGGAGCACCCCGAGGTGCTGTACCGCCTCGCCTACGAGAACCCCGAGGGCCTGCGCTGGAGCGGGGTGTCGGCGCTGGCCCGGGCGCTGGAGCACCTGCACCTGGGGTGGGCGCTCGTCGGCTGGGCGCTCGACCTGCCGGGGGTGCGGCACTTCGCGCAGCTGTGCGCGGACGCCTTCGGGGCCGGTCCGCGACCCTCGCGCGAACCCCTCGGCGAACAGGAGACGGGGGAGCGGGCGGGAGCCCCCCGTGGCGGGGAGGCGCCCGCCCGCGGCGCGCAGGTGTGATGCGGCGGTCCGGTCCCGGGTGGGCTGGTTCCGGTGACGGCCTCTCCCGGAGACGACGAAGTGCCGCCCGCGCTGGGCGCGGGCGGCACTTCGTGTTCTCGGTGGACGGGCCCCGGGCGCAACCCCCTCCTCGGTGTCAGGGGTCCTGGTCGATCGCCGATCCCAGGTCGGTCAGCCAGGCCAGGTGGCCCGCCAGGGCCGCGCGTCCGAGGGGGGTCAGGCGGAACCAGGTTTTGGGTCGGCGTCCGACCGCTCCCTTGCGGACTTCGAGCAGTCCCGCGTCCTCCAGGGTGCGGCTGTGTTTGGAGACCATCGGATCGCTCACGTCGAGCAGGGTGCGCACGGTGGCGAAGTCGACCCAGTCGGCCCCTTGCAACAGTGCGCACATCGCCAGGCGCGGGCCGGTCTCCAGGATGGGTTGGCGCCCGGCGGCGCCTCCCTGGGGGGCGCCGCCTGGGCGGTGCAGTGCGGTCACGGGGTGACCCTGCCGTCCTGGATGCTGCGGCGCATGGCCGAGCGGACCAGCATCTGGCCTGCGAGCACGAGGGCGGCGACGGGCACCAGCGCGGCGAGCGCGAAGCCGATGAGGCCGTTGTCGACCAGG
>ANAW01000249.1:0-9207 GCA_000340945.1 Nocardiopsis synnemataformans DSM 44143
GTCATGTCCATCTCCTCTTCCGTATCTACTTTCTATATGGAAAGTAGATACCAACGATGGGATGGTGTCAAACATGACCGGGGACCGAAGAAGACTGTCGGCACGGGATCGCTTCGCTGACATGCGAAGACCCGGTCTCGATGTCCGTTCGCGCACCCGCTCGGCGGACCCGCCGCTGACCTCCGCCGCGGCCCGCGGGCCCCACGGCGCCCTCCCCCGGCCGGACGGCCCACCGTTATGCTCGGTCGGGCCGATCCGTCCGGAAGGCGGCGGAAGCGGCCCCGTCGTCTCCGCCCCCCGAGTTCGCCGCCAGGCACGAGGTGTCCCATGGAAGAACAGGCCATGCTCGCGCGGGACCTCGTACTGCGCGTCTGCGCCGGAGCGACCGAGTTCGACCCCCACTGGCTCCGGGCCGACGGCAAGGTCACCACCCCCTTCCTGGTCCCACGGGACCGCAACCTCATCCGCGCGGTCGTCGCCGCGGGCCGCGCCATGGGCGTGGACCGGCTCCTGGTGTGCCGGACCCGGCCCGAGTTCTCCTACGACCCCGTCACCGAGGTCCCCCTCGACACCGACACCCTCATCGACCTCATCCGCGGCTGGGGGCCCGCGCCCACCGACTTCCTGGTCTGCGTCGAGGACTTCTCCGCCGCCGTCCTGGTCACCGCGGACGAACTCACCGTCGCGGCCGGTCCCGCCGACTTCGTCCGCGAACTCGTCGGCGCCGACATCCCCCAGGCCCGCAGCCACTTCGCCTCGCGCGCCCGCAGGGAGGGCGGCCCGGTCCTCACCCGCGCCGCCCAGCTCTACCACTGCGCCGAGACCGGTGCGCGCCACGCCCGCGGCCCGCGCGGGCCCGGCCCGGACACGGCCGAACTCCTGGCCCGCAGCGCCGAGCGCGCGCGGCGGCGCTCACCGCGGGCGGTCCGCACCCTGCGGGCCCTGCGCGGGGCCTGGGGGTGGCTCATGGTGGCGGCGCTGCTCGTGGCGCCCCTGGCCGTCCCCGGTCTGGGCGCCGCGTTCCCGGCGCTGGTCGCCGCCTTCGTCCTGCTGTTCCAACTGGCCCTGCTGGCCCGCTCCCGCACGGTCTCCTTCGCCTCGCTGCTGCGGGTGGTCGCGTTCGGCGCGCTGCTGCTGTGGCCCCTGGCGCTGGCCGAGTCCGCCGTCGCCGGGCTGCTGGGCGGCGACCCCTACGGCGTCCTCGGCTACACCTACGTCGCCGTGACCGTGGAGGAGGTCGGCAAGCTCCTCCCGCTGCTGCTCCTGGCCCTGGCGGCCCGCCGACGGCTGCGCCGCCTGGCCGCCGTGGACTTCCTGCTGCTGGCCGCGGCCTCCGGGGCCGGGTTCCAGCTGGCCGAGCGCCTGCTCACGCAGGTGGCCCTCGGAGGGGCGGACCTGTCCGCCGACACCGGCCTGTTCCTGCCCGGCGGCAGTACCGTCACCGACCCCGCGGGCACCGTGCTCGCGGTCTTCTCCGGGCACGCCGTCACCACCGGCCTGGTCGGCGCCGCGCTCGGCCTGGCGGTCGTCGGCCGCCGCTACGGGGCCTGGCTGTGGCTGGTGCCCCCGGTCGCGCTGACCCTGGCGTTCCTGGAGCACCTGAACCTGAACGCGCGGCTGGCCAACGCCCAGCTGCACCCGGCCTCCGACCTCGTGCACGGCCTCCTCGGCGGCGGGGTGCTCACCCCGTGGCTGCTGGTGCTGCTGTTGCTGTGCGCGGTGGCCATGGACTACCGGATGATCGCGACCGCGGCCGAGTCCACGCCGCCGCTGCCCGGGCAGCCGCCGCTGGCCCGCCTGCGCCGCCGGGCCCGGGGGCGCTCGGTGGCCATGCGGGTCCGCGTGCCCGCCGACATCGCGCCGCTGTTCCGCCGGACGGCGCTGTCCTGGGTGGACCTGCCGATCACCCTGGCCACCACGGTGTCCACGATCGCCCACGAGCTGGCCGTCGCGGCCATCGCGGCGCGGCGCGGCCCCTCGGTGCTCTGCGACACCTGGCGGTTCCTGCGCTGGCGGCGGGCGAACGCCATGGGCGAGGCCCGGTCGGCGGGACGGCCCTGGCGCCACTACCCCTCACAGGAGGAGCTGACCCGGCAGGCGCGCGAACTGGCGATGCGGCTGGGGCTGGCGGCCACTGGCGGGGTCACCGGGGCGATGGCGGCGATGGGCGCGGCGGCGGTGTTCGCCGCCGTCACCGCGCCCGGCCCGGACGCGACCGGTGCGCCCGCCTACGCGACCGGTGCGCCCGCCTACGCGTTCGTGGCCCTCGACCGGATCCAGGGGTGGCTGGGCGACCTGACCGGCGCCGACGTGGTCTGGGCGGCCGTGGTGCTGGTCGCGGTGCTCACGCTGCTGCTGTCCGGGAACGGGGTGCCGCACGCGCACCCGCGGATGCGCGAGTTCCTGCGCGCGCCGACCGCGAACACCGGGGCGATCCTCGGCATGCTCGCGCCCGGCCAGGTGGGGTACGCGCTCCTGGGCTGGGCGGGGCTGCTGCTGCCCAGACGCGTGAACCGGTTCCTGGTTCGCTGAGTTGGTGGGTTGGTGGGTTGGTGGTCGGTGGTTGGTGGTTGGTGGTTTGTTGGGCTGTTGAGCCGCTGGTTCGTAGGACCGCTGGAAGTTCCCCGCTCAACCCCCCGGGACGAAGCGCGACCGCAGACCGAACCCCACAACCCCGTTAAGTTGCTGACTCAGGGATGCTCTGTGCCTACCCCGCTGTATCCAGCGTCAGCTCGGGTTCTACGGGTGGGTGGTTGCGTGCCCAGGGACGTCCTACGCCAACCCCCCGAGACCATCCCACCAGCCCGCGCTCTACGGGTGCGTGGTTGCTGACGCAAGGACGCTCTACAACGTGCGGACCCCCTACGACGCCCGGTCACGTGCGGGGCTTGGTGGCTGATGCCGGTCTGAACCTTGTACCCCCGCCTCCAGATGGCTGAGGGGTCACTCCCGGTGGGCGTTCCACCCGGCATCCTCCCGAGCGCCTTCGTGACGCCCACCAGAAACCGGGAGTGACCGGAGTGCAGGGATCTCCTTCGCCAAGTTCGCTAGGCGAACTTGCCCTCAGTCGGTCCCCGCCCCCAGCACTGAACCTTGTTGCCAGAACCCACCACGACCACCCCCCAGGGGCTGACGGGGAATGTGCGGGCTCTACGGGTGCCTGGCTGAGGTCGTCTGGAAAGGGGCACCCCCTGCGACGGAGCGCCGCTGTGCGCTCTACGGGTGGGTGGCTGGGGTTTGTGGAGGGCTCAACCCCCCTGTGGCGCACCGTCAGCCCGCGCTCTACGGGTGTCTGGAAAGGGACACCCCCTGCGGCGGAGCGCCGCTGGCAGTTCTACGGGGTGCCGGGGCGGCCCGTGGTGACGCCCTTCGGCGGCTCGAAGGCGCGCACGGGCGGCACCTGTCCGGTGAACGGTTCGACGCGCACGCGCACCAACTGACCCGTGCACCCCTGGCTCAACGAGGACGTTCCGACGTCCTCCGTCAGCGCGTTCGGGTTCCCGTGCGCGCACGTCACGCCCTCCGCGGAGGGGTCGTACCAGGCCCCCGTGGACAGCTGCACGACCCCCGGCCGCAGCGCGTCGCTCACCACCACGCCCGCCAGGCACGAGCCCGTGGCGCTGGACACCCGCACCACGTCCCCGTCGGCCACACCGCACGCCCAGGCCTCCTCCGGCCGCATCCGCAACGGCGCCCTCCCGCGCACCTTCTGCGACATGCTGTGCGCGCCCATGTCCTGCTGGCTGTGCAGCCTGCCGCTCGGCTGGTTCGCGATCAGCACCAGGGGGAACTCCCCGGTCACCACCGGCCCCGCCAGCCACACCGGGTGCCCCGGGCAGTCCTCGTACCCGAACGACGCGATCGTCTCCGAGAACAGCTCGATCCGCCCGCTCGGTGTCCGCAGGGCGTGGCCTTCCGGATCGGCGCGGAACTCCCCCAGCAGCGCCTCGTCCTCCACCCGGCCGGGCATCTCCACCCGACCGCGCTTCCAGAACTCCTCGAACTCCGGCACCTCCAGGCCCCGCCGCGCCACCAGTGACCGCCAGCGCCCGTACGCCACCCGCATCCACTCGCCGCTCGTGCGCCCCTCGGTGAACTCCTCGCGCACCCCCAGCCTCTCGGCCAGGTCGGCGTAGGTGTCGTACTCGTCCCGCGCCTGCCCGTGCGGCGCCACCGCGCGCGGCATCGCCCGCACGCTCAGGTCGCCCTGGCTGGCGGCCATGTCGTCGCGCTCCAGCACCGTCGTGGCCGGGAGCACGATGTCGGCGTGCCGCGCCGTCGCCGTCCAGTGCGTCTCGTTCACCACCACCGTCTCCGGCCGCCCGAACGCCTCGGTCAACCGCCTCAGGTCCTGGTGGTGGTGGAAGGGGTTGCCTCCGGCCCAGTACACCAGCCGGATGTCCGGGTAACGCCGCTCCTCGCCGTCGTGGTCGTAGCGCCCGCCCGGCTCCAGCAGCATGTCGGCCACCCGCGCCACCGGGATGAACGAGTCCACCGCGTTGTCGCCCTGCGGCATCCTCGGCAGCCCCAGCGGCGTCGAACCGCCCCCGTAGTTGCCCATGGACCCGTACCCGGACGCGAAACCGCCGCCCGGCAGCCCCACCTGACCCAGGCAGCACGCCAGCGCCAGACCGGCCCACAACGGCTGCTCGCCGTACCGCGCCCGCTGCACCGACCACCCCACGTTGACCAGCGTGCGCCGCGCCGCCATCCGCCGCGCCAGCGACCGCAGCTCGTCGGCCGCGACCCCGCTGATCCGCTCGGCCCACTCCGGCGTCCGCGCGGTCCCGTCCGGGCCGCCCCGCTCGTCGCGCTCGCCCAGCACGTACGCGCGCAGCACGTCCGCGCCCACGGTGTAGCGGTCCAGGAAGGCGGTGTCGGCCAAGCCCTCGGTGAACAGCACGTGCATCAGCGCCAGCATCACCGCCGTGTCGGTCCCCGGGTTGAGCGAGACCCACTCGGCCTTGACGTCCTCCGGGGTGTCGTCCAGCAGCGGCGACACCGACACGAACTCCACCCCGGCCCCGGACGCGTCGCGCATCGCCGGACCGGCGGTCTGGGCGGCGCGTCCGCCCGAGGAGGTCCACGTGTTGGACACCCGCAGCCCGCCGAAGCTCACCAGCAGCTCGGTGTGCTCGCGGATCCGCGTCCACGAGGGGGCCCGGTGCAGCAGCCGGTTCGCGGCCGGGACGCCGAGGATCCGCGGGAAGAGCACCTCCACCGCGCCGTGGCTGTAGGTGGTGCGCGAGCGCGTGTATCCGCCGATCGCGTTGAGGAACCGGTGCAGCTGGCTCTGCGCGTGGTGGATCCGCCCCGCGCTGCCCCAGCCGTAGGAACCGCCGTAGACCGCCGCGTTCCCGTACGCGCCGCGCACCCGGTCCAGCTCACCGGCGAGCAGGTCCAGCGCCGTGGACCACTCCACCTCGACGTAGGCGTCGTCCGGGTCGCCCCGGAGCGGGTCCGGGCCGGGGCCGTTCTCCAGCCAGCGCCGCCGCACCGCCGGACGCGCCACCCGCGAGGCGTGGTGCTGCGCGGCGGGGGTGTTGGCGATCACCGGGGACGGCGCCGGGTCGTCCGGGTCCGGCAGGGCCTCGACCACCCGGCCGTCCTCGACGACCACCCGGTAACTGCCCCAGTGGGCGCTGGTCGGATACGACGACGTGCCGGACATGCTCGTTTCCCCCCTGGAATCCCCACGGGCCCCACCGGGGACCCGAAACTCACTCTATGCACCTCACGGTGCGATGATGGGCGGCGCGGTCAGGCACGCGGACGAGTGGAGCAGGGGGACGTACGGCGATGGGCGAACTCAGGTCGCGGCGGTCGGTACTCGCGGTTCCGGGGTCCAACCCCCGGTTCGTGGACAAGGCGCGGGGGCTGGACGCGGACGCCTTCTTCCTCGACCTGGAGGACGCGGTCGCGCCCCTGGAGAAGGACTCCGCCCGCCACACCGTCGTCCGGGCGCTCAACGACGGCGGCTGGGACGGCAAGGTGCGTTCCGTCCGCGTGAACGACGTCACCACCGAGTGGGCCTACCGGGACGTCATCACCGTCGTCGAGGGGGCCGGGGCCGCACTCGACGCCCTGGTCCTGCCCAAGGTCACCGCGGCCCGCGACGTCCAGTGGCTCGACACCCTCCTCACCCAGATCGAGCGCGCCGTCGGCCTGGAGGTCGGCCGGATCGGCATCGAGGCGCAGATCGAGGACGCCCGCGGCCTGGTCGCCGTGGACGAGATCGCCGCCGCCTCGCCCCGCCTGGAGAGCCTCGTCTACGGGCCCGCCGACTTCATGGCCTCCATCAACATGAGGAGCCTGGTCGTCGGCGAGCAGCCGCCCGGCTACGACACCGGCGACGCCTACCACTACGTGCTCATGCGCATCCTCATGGCCGCCCGCGCCCACGGGCTCCAGGCCGTCGACGGCCCCTACCTCCAGGTCCGGGACGTGGACGCGTTCCGCCGCTCCGCCGGACGCACGGCCGCCCTCGGCTTCGACGGCAAGTGGGTCCTGCACCCGCTCCAGGTGGAGGCCGCCAACGAGGTGTTCGCGCCCTCCCAGGAGGACTACGACCACGCCGAGCTGATCCTGGACGCCTACGCCCACGCCACCACCGTGGACCGGCGCGGCGCCGTCATGCTCGGCGAGGAGATGCTCGACGAGGCCTCCCGCAAGATGGCGCTCGTGGTCGCGGGCAAGGGGCGCGCGGCCGGGCTGAGCCGGACCCGCGCGTTCGACCCCGGGGCCTGAGCCCCGGGTCCCGGGACCCGAAACCCGGAGCCGGGGACCGGCGGGGCCTGTGGGGCCCCGCGGACCTCGTGCGGTCCCGGGCGCGGTCCGCACGGGCTCTGACCGGCGCGGAGTCTGACACGCGCCCCACCCTGCTCTTACCGCGCTCTCACCCTCATGCGGAACCATGGACGCCATGGAAGCCACCGCCACGGTCCTGGTCGCCGACGACGACCGCGCGATCAGGGACTCACTGGAACGCGCGCTCCAACTGGAGGGCTACAGGGTCAGGACGGTACCGGACGGGGTCCAGGCCCTCGCCGCCGTGCACTCCGACCCGGTCGACCTGCTCGTCCTCGACGTGATGATGCCGGGGGTGGACGGGCTCGGGGTGGCCCGCGTGCTGCGCGCCGAGCGCGACCGCACGCCCATCCTCATGCTCACCGCGCGCGTGGAGACGCCGGACCGGGTTGCGGGGCTCGACGCGGGGGCCGACGACTACCTCGCCAAGCCCTTCGAGCTGGAGGAACTCCTCGCCCGGCTGCGCGCGCTGCTGCGCCGGGCCGCGCCCTTCCCCGAGGAGGCCGCGGAACAGGGCCCGCTGCGCGTCGGCGAGCTGTCCCTGGACCCGCCCTCCCGCCGGGTCTGGCGCGGCGACCGCGAGGTCGAGCTGTCCAAGACCGAGTTCGACCTGCTCGAACTCCTGGTCCGCAACGCCGGGATCGTGCTGGACCACGCCACCATCTACGACCGCATCTGGGGCTACGACTTCGGACCCGAGTCCAAGAACCTCGCCGTCTACATCAGCTACCTGCGCCGCAAGCTGGAGGACGGCGGGGGGGCGCCGNCACGCTCCGGCCGCAGGGTTGAGTTCCGTGCGACCCGACGACGGCGCCCCGCAGGGGCCTGAACACGGAACCCCGCACGGCCCTGGAGTCCCACCCGGCCCCGGCCTCCCGCACGAACCCGGGACACCGCCGGGTTCCGGACACGGAGCCTCGTCCGCCTCCGGAACCCCGCACGGCCCTGGATCCCCGTCAGGTCTCAGGACGCTCGTGTCCGCCGCGCGCGCCGCCGTCCCGAAGTGGCGCCGGACGCTGTTCCACCCGGACGAGTGGCGGCTGGGCACCCGCTTCGCGGTCATCTTCGCGCTGGTCGCCACCGTCGTCATCGCCCTGGTCGGCACCCTCGCCTACACCACCGCCGCCGCGCTCATCCGCGCCGACGCCCGCACCGAGTTCGAGAGCACCGTCACCGCCCTGTCCGACCAGCTCGTCAACTACCACCAGCAGGGGCAGGGCGGCTCCGCCGGACCGGGCCCGTTCCTGCCCAGCGACAAGTTCCAGCTCCAGCTCCTCGAACCCGACGGCAGCAGGACGGTCAACATCGCCGACCCGTCCGAGATCATCCTGTTCGCACCGTCGGAGAGGGACCTGGAGGTCGCCCGGGAGGACCGGCCCGGCATCGTCGACATGCGCGAGCGGGCCATCGGCGGGCAGGAGTACCGGCTGGCCACGGTCTCCCTCGGCGACGGCGCCGGGGCCCTGCAACTCCTCCAGCGCCTGTCCCCGACCGAGCTGATGATCGACCGGCTCGCCACCCAGATCCTGTGGGTGGGCCTGTTCGTCGCCCTGTGCGCGGCCGCCGCGGGCTGGCTGGTGGGCCACCGCACCACCGGCCGCCTGGTGCGCCTCACCGACGCGGCCGAGTACGTCAGCTCCACCGGGCGGCTCGACCCCGTCGACCCCGGCCGGAGCGGCGAGAGCCGCGAGGAGGACGTCGGCCGCGACGAGGTCGGCCGCCTCACCAGCGCGTTCAACGCCATGCTCGCCCGCCTGGCCCGTTCCAAGGACGAACAGCGCCGTCTCGTCCAGGACGCCGCGCACGAACTCCGCACCCCGCTGACCAGCCTGTACACCAACGTGCAGGTGCTCGGCAGGGTGGACCGGCTCAGCCCGGAGGCGCGCGCCAGCCTCATCGAGGACCTGCGCGGCGAGACCCGCGAGCTCACCGCCCTGGTCAACGAGCTGGTCGGTCTGGCCACCGGCGACCACGAGGACGAGCAGATGAGCGCCGTCCCCCTCGCCGGTGTCGCCGAGAAGGTCGCCAAGCGCACCCGCCGCCGCACCGGCCGCGACATCCTCGTGGACGCCGACGACAGCGTCGTGTGGGGCCGCCCCGGCTCCCTGGAACGCGCGGTCTCCAACCCGGTCGAGAACTCCGCCAAGTTCGACCCCGAGGGCACCGCTCCCATCGAGATCCGCGTGCGCGCGGGGGCGGTGGAGGTCCTGGACCGGGGGCCCGGCATCGACCCGGCCGAACTCGACCACGTCTTCGAGCGCTTCTACCGGGCCACCGTCGCCCGCGGCCTGCCCGGTTCGGGGCTCGGACTGTCCATGGTCAGGGAGATCGCGCAGGCCCACGGGGGCCGGGTGTTCGCCCGCAACAGGGAGGGCGGCGGCACCGCCATCGGCTTTCCGC
>ANAW01000250.1:0-291 GCA_000340945.1 Nocardiopsis synnemataformans DSM 44143
GCCGCGGGACGGGGAGTGAAGGGCGGAGGGGTGAGCGCCCGGCGCGTCCCGTTGCGGAGCCGCGCCGGGCACCGCCCGCCACTCACGCCTGCCCGGGCCCGGGGCGCGCCCGGCGTGTGCGGGGGAGGGGGAGGCGGTTCACACGCACTCCCGCGGAATCCGCGGTGCGCGCGTACGGAGGGGCCCGCCGCTCACGCGGACGCCGCGTTGAAGCCGCCGGTCATCGCCCCGCCGAGCACCGCGGCCGGGCCCGGACCGGTTCCGGCACCGGCTCCCGCACCGGCGGGCGCC
>ANAW01000251.1:0-17431 GCA_000340945.1 Nocardiopsis synnemataformans DSM 44143
GCCCGGACCGGTTCCGGCACCGGCTCCCGCACCGGCGGACGCCTCGCGGTAGATCCGCTCGAACCGCTCCAGCGAGTCCTCCAGCCGGTGCCGCCCGGCCATACCCCGGCTGCACGCGCCCATCCTCAGCCGCCGACCCTCGTCGGCGACCACCGACTCCACGCGCGCGGCCAGCGCCTCCGGGCTTCCCGGCGGGTACAGGTACCCGTTGCGGCCCTCCTCCACCAGGTGCGGCAGCGCCATGGCGTCCGCCGCCACCACCGGCAGACCGCTCGCCATCGCCTCCAGGGTGGCGATGCTCTGGAGTTCGGCGGTCCCGGCGATGGCCCACACGTCCGCGCACCGGTACACGTCGGGCAGGTCGGCGTGCGGCACGAAGCCCAGGAACACCACGCGGTCGGCCGCGCCGACCTCCGCCGCCAGCTCCGCCAGCCGCGCCCGGTGCGCGCCGTGCCCGGCCAGCACGAGCTGCACCCCGTCGGTCAGGGCCACCGCGCGCACGAGTTCGTCCACGCGCTTCTCCTCGTCCAGCCGCCCCACGAACAGCACCGTCCTGCGGTCCGGCACGCCCAGCCGCGCGCGCAGCCGCCGCCGGGTGGCCGCGCCGCCGTCCAGGGGGCTGAACCGGTCCAGGTCGATCCCGCACGAGACCGGTTCGACCGGCCGGGTGAACCCCTGGTCGACCAGCAGCCGCGCGGCCGCCGGGGTGGGCGTGGTCACGTGCTCGGCCCGGGAGAGCACCGCGCCCAGGTCCCACCAGGCCAGCCGGGCCGCGTGCGGGCGCAGCGGCGCGGGCACGTGCACGTAGTCGAAGAGGTTCTCCGGCATGAAGTGGTTGGTGGCGACCACGGGCACGCCGCGGGCGTGCGCGGCGGCGGCCAGCATCCGGCCGACGAGGAAGTGGTTCTGGATGTGCACGGCGTCCGGGCGCAGCCGGTCCAGGAGCCGGTCCAGGTGGCCGCGCACGCCCAGCGGGACCACGAGCCGCACGCTGTCGTGGACCAGGGAGGACACCGAGCGCAGCCGGTGCTCGACCACCCCGCCGCGTTCGACCGTGTACGGGGCGCCCTCGGGGGAGGGGCACACCACGTGCACCTGTGCGCCGCGCGCGGCCAGGCCGCGCGCGAGGCGGGCGGTGAAGTACGCGGCGCCGTTCACGTCGGGGGGATAGGTGTCGGTGCCGATCAGGACCCGGGTGCGGCGCGTCGTGCCGACGGCGGGCCGGGGCGGTGCCGCCACCGTGGGGGAGGCGAAGGACGTGGACATGACCTGATCTCCTTTGTCGGGTCGCCGCGTACGCCCGAGTGTGGGTCACCCGCGTTGACCCCGGCCGACCTCTCGGTGACCGCGGGGCGACCGCTCGGTGGCACGCGGCGCGGGAGAGGGGACTCTCCGTGCCCTCCGCCTACCCACAAGCCCGGCGACGTCGACAGCCGGTGGTCCGAGACCGCCCTCTCGCCGCCGCCCGGCGGTTCCAGCCGCGGCAGCATGACGACGACGGGCGGGCCCGTGACCAACCGGTTCACGGCGGTGCCGTGGAGCAGTACGGAGCTGCGCAGCGTCCACTCCCGGTACCGGGCGAGGTCGCGCCGTCGCACCGCCGCGCTACCCGCGGCGGTGAAGCCGTTCCAGGCCAGCGCCCACAGGGTGTCGCCGACCTGGGTCGGGGGGCCGGAGCGGCTGAGCGCGGAGACGGGCGGGGCGGGGCCGCGTACGCGACGGGCGGCCCCGGACCCGAGGGTCCGAGGCCGCCCGTGTGCGGGGAACCGGGGCCGCGCCCGTCAGTTCCCGCCCTCCTCGTTCTGGGCCGACTCCGAGCTCTGCTCCCCGAGCGTCACCGTGACCTCCTCCTCGGAGCCGCTGCCGCCACCGGGGACGACCCCCAGGGTCACCTCCTCGCCGGGCTGACGGATCCGGATCTGCGCGATCAGCTCGTCCGGCGTGGCCACCGGCTCGCCGTCCACGGAGACCACGACGTCACCGGCCTGGAGTCCGGCCTCGGCGGCCGCGCCGCCCTCGGTGACCTCCACGATCTCCGCGCCGCCGACGCGGGAGTTGGTGATGGTCGCCTCGATCGCCGGGTAGCTCGCGCTGCCGTCCTCGATCAGCTGCTCCGCGATGGGACTGACCTGGTTGATCGGGATGGCGAAGCCCAGCCCGACCGAGCCGCTGTCCTGCGAGACGCCCGCGATCGCGGTGTTGATCCCGATCACCTCGCCGTTCATGTTCACCAGCGGGCCGCCCGAGTTGCCGGGGTTGATCGCCGCGTCCGTCTGGATCGCGTTGATCACCGTGGAGGTCTGCCCGGACTGCCCGGTGTTCACCGGACGGTTCAGCGCGCTGACCACGCCCGTGGTCACCGTGCCCGACAGCCCCAGCGGGGAACCGATCGCGACCACCTCGGCGCCCACGCCGACCTGCTCGGAGTCGCCGAGGGTGGCCGGGGTGAGGTCGTTGCGCCCCTCAGCCTGGAGCACCGCGATGTCGGACACCGTGTCCGCGCCCAGGACCTCGGCCCGCGCGGAGCTGCCGTCGTTGAACAGCACCTCGATCGGACCGCCCTCGGCGGCGGCCACGACGTGCGCGTTGGTGAGGATCTGGCCGTCGGAGGAGATGATCACGCCGCTGCCGCCGCCGTTGGCGGTGCGGATGGACACCACGCTCGGCAGGACCGTGTCGGCGACCTCGCCGACCTCGCCCTCGGTCTGCGTGCTCTCCTGCTCCTGGTTGAGCGAGCTGATCGGCCCGCTCAGGCCGTTGGGGAACAGGTAGGCGGTGCCCAGGGCCGTCATCGGCCCCACGATGAGGCTCGTGACCAGGGCGGTGATCGCGGCGACGGTGACGATCCTGCCGGAGCCGCGCTTCTTGCCGCTTCCCTGCGGGGGCACCGCCCCGGGGAACGGGGCGCCGAACGGGGGCTGACCGCCGTGCCCGCCGTGGTCCCCGGGACCGCCGGGGCCGCCGGGGCCGAACGTGCCGCCGTCACCGTACGGGGGCTGCCCGTGCCCGACCGGCCCGTGGGGGCCGCTCTGCCCGCCGTGCGGGGGAGCGGGGTGGTGGGCGGAGAACTGCTCGTGCTGGCCGCCGGCGGCGGCGCCGTAGCCGCCCCCGGGCGGCGGGAAGGTGTAGGAGGCGCGCTCCGGGTCGTTGGGTCCGGTGGCCCACCTCGGCGGCTGCCCGGGCGGTGAGAAGGTCGGCCCCGCCCCCGCGGGGCCGGTCTCCGGCCGCCCGTGCTGCTCGGCGCCCGGGTAACCGGCGCTCTGCTCGGAGCCCGGGTACCCGCCCTGCCGGGACGGGAAGCCCTCACCGGTCTGTCCGGCCGCCGTGTACCCGCCGCTCTGCTCGGACCCGGGGTACCCGCCGCCCTGCTGCGCCGCCGTGTACCCGCCGGGCTGCCCCTGGCCGGGGTACCCCTCGGCCCGCCGCGCCTCCGGGTGCTCGTCGCGCTGCCACACCCCGGTGTACCCACCGGGCTCGTGCGGCGCGGACTGCTCCACCCGGTCGCCCTGTCCGGCGGGGACACCCCCGTGCTCCCCGCCGGACGCGCCACGGACGTCGGCCCCGTCGTCTGCGGAGGATCCCCCCTCGTGCGGGCCGGAGGGCCCCGCCTGGTCGGCGGGCTCGGTGGGACGGTGGTCGGGAATCCCGTTCCCGGCCGTCGCACCGGGCTCGGTACCTGCACTCGGTTCGTTGGGGTTCAACTCATCCTCCGACTGGCGGGACGATGTTCAGTGACGTGTTCCATCATGCGACGCATGGGTTAGAACAGGGTGAGAGCGCGATATGCCGGGGTTTCGAGTCCTTCCGCCCCTGCTGCGCCCTCGTCCGGTCCGTGTCGGCGGCCCCGTGGCCCGGTGCCGTCGGAACCGGCCGTCCATGACCGGATCCGGCGTCCGTGAGAGCATCCAAGCCCCCGACACCGCCGCGACCCGACACGTCGCCCGTTACCCCGGCGCGCTTCCCGTAGGCGCCTTATGCACCACAATGCCCGAAACGATATCGTGCCGAAGCCAAAGCGAGACACCGGAGAAGAGCCGACCTTGATCAAGATCGTGCTGGCCGATGACGAACACCTCGTGCGGGGGGCCATCGCCGCCCTCCTCGGACTGGAGGACGACCTGGAGGTCGTCGCCGAGGTCGGCCGGGGCGACGAGGTGGTCGACGCCGTCCTCCGGCACGGTGCCGCGATCGCCGTCCTGGACATCGAGATGCCCGGCGCCACCGGACTGGAGGTGGCCGCGCGGCTCCGGACGGACGCCCCCGACTGCGGCGTCGTCATCCTCACCAGCTTCGGCCGCCCCGGCTACCTGCGCCGCGCCCTGTCCTCCGGCGCGCGCGGCTTCCTGGCCAAGGACGCCCCCGTCGACCAGCTCGCGGGGGCCGTCCGCCGCGTCCACGGGGGCGGGCGCTACATCGACACCGACCTCGCCGCCGCCGCGATGGTCGGCGGAGAGAGCCCGCTCACCGACCGCGAGACCGAGGTGCTGCGCGCCGCCTCCGACGGCGCCACCGTCGCCAGGATCGCCGCCGCCCTCCACCTGACCGAGGGCACCGTGCGCAACTACCTCTCCAACGCCATCGGCAAGACCGGCGCCGACAACCGCATGTCCGCCATCCGCACCGCCCAGGACATGGGCTGGCTCTGACGTCTTCGGCCTCCCCTAGAGGAAGCGCAGCACCAGCATCGCGGTGTCGTCGCTGCGCCCGCCCGGGGCGTACTCCTCCAGCTCACGGTCGATGCGGCTGATCACCGCCTGGGCGGTCAGCCCGGCGCAGCCGGAGAAGATCTCCGTCAGCCCCTCGTCGCCGAGCATGTCCGTGTTGCTGCGCCGCTCGGTCACGCCGTCGGTCACCGCCAGCATCACTTCGCCGGGGCGGATGTCCACGTTCTCGGTCGTGAACCCCACGTCCTCGAACGCGCCCAGCAGCGGCTGCGAGGCCCCGAACGACTTCACCTCGCCCTTCTGGTTCAGCCGCATCGGCAGCGGGTGCCCGGCGGAGACCATCCGCAGCCGCATCCCGCCCCCGCCGTCCGTGGCCGGGGTCATCTCCCCGTACAGCATCGTCAGGAACCGGGTCGAGGTGTTCTCGTCCAGGATCGCCATGTTCAGCCGCTGCATGATGTGCGAGGGCGTGAACCCCTCCTTGGCCAGTGCCCGCAGCGTGTGCCGCGCCAGGCCGGTCACGGCCGCCGCCTCCGGGCCCGTCCCGCACACGTCGCCGATCGCGAAGCACCACCGCCCGCTCGCCGCGAACACGTCGTAGAAGTCCCCGCCCACCACGTTGCGCTCGTCGGCCGGACGGTAGAACACCGCGTGGTCCACGTTCGGGATCACCGGCTCCTTCTCCTTGGCCGGGAGGAGGCTGCGCTGGAGGGCGTCGCTCATCGCGGCCTGCTTCTCGTGCAGCCGCGCGTTCTCCATCGCCGAGGCCACCCGGCTGCTCAGGTCGTCGGCGACGTCCACCTCCTCGCGGGTGAAGTCGTCCGACTCGTTCTTGCCGACCGTCATCCGCCCCAGCGCGCGCCCGTGCGCCACCAGCGGGACGCAGATCGCCGGGCCGCTCGCCAGCTCCCGGACGAGCTGCTCGTCGAGCCCCTCCTTGGCCAGCTCGGCCGGGGACCACAGCGGCTGCGGCTCCCTCTGCTCGTGCGGCGGCAGCCCGGTCAGCAGCGCGCGCAGGATGTCGTTGTAGTTCTCGTCGCTGTGCACCACGTGCGTCAGCTGCGAGACGCCCATCTCGTTGATCGTCTCGATGGCGCACCACCGGCCCAGCCGCGAGGTGATCAGCTGCGCCGCCAGCGCGCCCGTCATCCGCTCGTCCAGCGTGCCCGCGAGCAGGTCGCTGGCCTCGGCCAGGAAGCTCAGCGAGGCCCGCCTGCTCAGCTCCACCTCGGCCAGCCGGGCCCGCTCCACCGGCAGCGCGATCAGGTTCGCGCCCTCCTGGAGCCGCTTGGCCGCCGACGCCCCGAAGTGCCGGGCCCGCCGGGAGGCCACCCCCAGCAGGCCGACCACCCGCCCGTCCACGATGAGCGGCGCCGTCACCAGCGAGCGCATCCCCGCGCGCGACAGGCGTCCCCGGCTGGTGCGGGCGATCATCAGGTCGTCGTTGATCACCGCGCCCGGCTCCGGCGCCGACGACGGGAAGATCTCCTCCGTGCGCACGCGCAGCGGCCGCCACGGGGCGCCGCCCGAGGTCAGCCCGACCGCGGCGCGCACCTCCCACATGGTCTCGTCGGACGTGGCCAGCGTGATGTAGGCCGCGTCCGCGCCCAGCGCCGTGGTCGCGTGCTCCACGGTGCGCTCCAGCAGCTGCGGCAGGGACAGCCGCGAGCCCAGGGCGGAGTCCAGCGCCGACCACGGGGCGGGGCGCCCGGGACGGGAGGGGCTCTTGCGCACCGGCGGGGACTCCAGGGAGGCGCGCTCCCCCGAGCCGTCCTCGATCCGGAACCACACGGCCTTGTCGTTGCGCCCGTAGCTCACGCCCCAGCTCGACGCGATCGCCGACGCCAGGGCCAGCCCCAGACCGCCGGTGCGCCCGTTCTCCCGGGACGGGGAGGTGTCCACCGACAGGGGCCCGGCCTGCGGGACCGCGCGCTCGGGCACGGAGTCGGTGACCATCACCTCGGTCGCCCCCTCCGTCCGGCGCACGGTCACGTCCAGGGACGAGCGCGCGTGGATGACGGCGTTGGTGACCAGCTCGCTCACCAGCAGGATCACGTCGTCGGAGGGGTCGGTCATACCCCAGGCCAGGAGGGTGTCGTGAACGAACTCGCGGGCCGCCGCCGCGGTTTCAGGGGCGGGAGGGAACTCTCGTCGAGCGACCTTCAACGCGTCGTGTGCTGGCAAGCCGTCGGTGTCCTTCGTCACTGGGTGCGTGCGCGGGGGGTGGTGGTCACTGCCACGATACGCGTGCCGCGGCGGCCGGTGCCGCGTGAACCGTCATTCCCTCCCGGCGGGCCGCCCGCGCGGGGCCGCGCCGACCCGGCCCGCCCCCCGGACACGGCGGTGAGGGGGCAACATCGCCAAGCCTCCTGTGCGGGGCGGCTCGGCCGGTTAGTGTAAGTCGACACATGCGCCTCTTTCGGGTGGTACTTCGCGCCGGTAGCGTGACGGGGTGTCACCAGGGGGTCAGCGCGGCGGACACCGCGTGGACCCCCCTGTCCCGTGCGCGCGGTCCGCGGGCCGATCCGCCCGCGGGCGCCCGGCCCACGGGGGCCGGGACGGGAAACCGAGGTGGCGGAGCAGGCTGAGGAGGGGGTTCGATGCCCGAGGCGGTCAAGGAACTGGCGGCCGACGACCAGCTCGACGAGATTCTGCGTGCCCTGTACCGCATGCGCGACGGCGACTTCAGCGTCCGTCTGCGCAAGCGCGGCGGCGGCACCATGCGGGAGATCGCGTCCGTCTTCAACGAGGTCGTCGACCACAGCGAACAGCTCAGCGACGAGCTCCAGCGCGTCGGCGACGTCGTCCGCAACGAGGGCAGACTCAACGAGCGCGTCAACGTCAACCCCGCCCGGGGCGCCTGGGGCGAGAGCGCCCAGGCGCTCAACGTCCTGCTCGACGAGGTCGCCGAACCCGTCACCGACGTCGCCGGGGTCCTGGACTCGGTCGCGGAGGGCCAGCTCAGCCGACGCGCCTCCACCGAGGGCCGCCGCGGCGAGCTCAAGGGCGACCTGCTGCGCCTGGCCACCACGGTCAACCGCATGGCCGACCAGATGAGCGGCTTCGCCGGGGAGGTCACCCGGGTGGCCCGCGAGGTGGGCACCGAGGGCAAGCTCGGCGGCACCGCGCAGGTCGAGGGGGTCTCCGGCGCCTGGCGCGAGGTCACCGAGTCGGTCAACCAGATGTCCTCGCGCCTGACCGACCAGATGCGCGACATCTCCGAGGTGACCACCGCCGTCGCCCGCGGCGACCTCAGCCGCAAGATCACGGTGGACGTGCAGGGCGAGATGCTCGACCTCAAGGACACCGTCAACACGATGGTGGACCAGCTGTCCACCTTCGCCGACGAGGTCACCCGGGTGGCCCGCGAGGTGGGCACCGAGGGCAAGCTCGGCGGCCGCGCCAACGTGCGCGGCGTGCGCGGCATCTGGAAGGACCTCACCGAGAACGTCAACTCGATGGCGGACAACCTCACCAACCAGGTGCGCGACATCTCCCAGGTGACGACCTCCGTGGCCCGCGGCGACCTCACCCAGAAGGTCCAGGTCGACGTGCAGGGTGAGATGCTCGCCCTGAAGAACACCGTGAACACCATGGTCGACCAGCTCGACTCCTTCGCCGACGAGGTCACGCGCGTGGCCCGCGAGGTCGGCACGGAGGGCAAGCTGGGCGGCCGGGCCAACGTCAAGGGCGTGTCGGGCATCTGGAAGGACCTGACCGACAACGTCAACTCCATGGCCAACAGCCTCACCTACCAGGTCCGCAACATCTCCCAGGTGACGACGGCGGTCGCCACCGGTGACCTCACCAAGAAGATCACCGTGGACGCCCAGGGCGAGATGCTCGACCTCAAGGACACCATCAACAAGATGGTCGACCAGCTCGACTCCTTCGCGGGCGAGGTGACCAGGGTGGCCCGCGAGGTGGGCACCGAGGGCAAGCTGGCCGGACAGGCCCACGTCCGCGACGTGTCCGGGGTCTGGAAGGACCTGACCGACAACGTCAACTCCATGGCCAACAACCTGACCTACCAGGTGCGGCAGATCTCCATGGTCACGCGCGCGGTGGCTGCGGGCGACCTGACCAAGAAGGTCACGGTCAACGCCAAGGGCGAGATCCTGGAGCTGAAGGACACCATCAACGTCATGGTGGACCAGCTCTCCGCGTTCGCCGACGAGGTCACGCGCGTGGCGCGCGAGGTCGGCACCGAGGGCAAGCTGGGCGGCCGCGCCGACGTCAAGGGCGTCTCCGGCATCTGGAACGACCTCACCGAGAACGTCAACTCGATGTCGCACAACCTCACCACGCAGGTGCGCAACATCTCCGAGGTGACCACGGCCGTCGCCGCGGGCGACCTCAACAAGAAGATCGACGTCAACGCCCAGGGGGAGATCCTGGAGCTCAAGACGACGGTCAACACCATGGTCGACCAGCTGTCGGCGTTCGCCACCGAGGTCACCCGCGTGGCCCACGAGGTGGGCAGCCAGGGCCAGCTGGGCGGCCAGGCCAAGGTCGAGGGCGTGACCGGCACCTGGAAGCAGCTCACCGACAGCGTGAACGGCCTGGCGGGCAATCTGACCACGCAGGTGCGGGCGATCGCCGAGGTCGCCAACGCCGTCGCCAAGGGCGACCTGACCCGCAACATCCAGGTCGACGCCCGCGGTGAGATGGAGCAGCTCAAGCACAACATCAACCTGATGGTGTCCAACCTGCGCGAGACCACCGCCACCCAGCGCGACGCCGACTGGCTCAAGTCCAACGTGGCCCGCATCTCCGGCCACATCCAGGGCCACCGCGACCTCAAGGAGCTGGCCCGCCTCATCATGACCGAGGTGACGCCGCTCATCGGGGCCCAGCACGGCGCCTGCTACCTGCCCGAGGACCAGGACGACCAGGAGAACTTCCTGTTCTACGCGGGCTTCGGCTTCGACCCCGACGAGAACCGCCGCCGCGTCCGCACGGGCATCGGCCTGGTCGGCGAGGCCCTCGCCCAGCAGGTGGAGCAGCAGGTCGGCAACATCCCGCCGGGCTACGTCAAGGTCGAGTCGGGCCTGGGCGAGGCATCCCCGCGCAACCTGTACATCCTGCCGATCGTCTCCGAGGGGCGCTCGCTGGGCGCCATCGAGTTCGCCTCCTACGACGACTTCCGCGAGAGCCACAAGAACTTCCTGCGCCAGCTCGTGAGCCTGCTCGGCACCACCATCAACACCATCCTGGCCAACAACCGCACCGAGGACCTGCTCGAACAGTCCCAGCAGCTCACCAGCCAGCTCAGGGAACGCTCCAACGAGCTCCAGCGCCAGCAGGAGGAGCTGCGCGGCAAGAACGCCGAGCTCCGCCAGAAGGCCACCCAGCTCGCCAACCAGAACCGGGCGATCGAGCTCCAGAACCAGCAGATCCAGCGCTCCCGCAACGCCCTGGAGGAGCGCGCCCACCAGCTCCAGGTCTCCTCCAAGTACAAGTCCGAGTTCCTGGCGAACATGTCGCACGAGCTGCGCACGCCGCTCAACAGCCTGCTGATCCTGGCCCGCCTGCTCGCCGACAACGCCGAGCAGAACCTGTCCGCCAAGCAGGTCGAGTTCGCCCAGACCATCCACAAGGCGGGCAGCGACCTGCTGCTGCTCATCGACGAGATCCTCGACCTGTCCAAGGTGGAGGCCGGGCGCGCCGAGGTGCAGCCCAGCGAGGTCTCCATCGCCCAGCTGGTCGACTACGTCGAGGCCACCTTCCGCCCGGTCACCGGGGACCAGGGGCTCGCCTTCGCGGTGGACGTGTCGCCGGACATCCCCGGCACGCTGTGGACCGACGAGCAGCGGCTCCAGCAGATACTGCGCAACCTGCTCTCCAACGCAGTGAAGTTCACCCCGCAGGGGGAGGTGCGGCTGCTCATCGAGCCCGCGTGGGCGCTGGAGGACGCCGACCTGGAGATGTTCGTCGAGAACGAGGAGGTCATCGCGTTCACCGTCGCCGACACCGGCATCGGGATCGCCGAGGACAAGCTCCAGGTCATCTTCGAGGCCTTCCACCAGGGCGACGGCGGCACCTCGCGGCGCTTCGGCGGGACCGGCCTCGGCCTGTCCATCAGCCGCAACTTCGCCCGCCTGCTGGGCGGCGAGATCCGCGTGCAGAGCGTGCCCAACCAGGGCTCCACCTTCACGCTGCTGCTCCCGGTGCGCCTGCCCGAGGACGCGGGGGAGCGGGCCGAGGAGGCCGGGTCCCCGATCCGCGCCCTGAGCGGCATGGACTCGGCGCCCATGCTCGACCCCGGCCGCGGCGCGGACACCGGCGGCTTCGAGTCCTCCCCGCTGGACGACGGCTTCTCCATGCCGGACGAGGACTTCGACGCGGCCCTGGCCGCCCTCACCGACATCACCGACGAGCCGCTGCCCACGGTCCCGGTGCTCAAGGCGCCCGAGTCCCAAGCGACGGCCGCCGAGGGCGAGGCGCCCGAGCAGGCGGCCGAGTCCGAGCCGCGCACCGACCCCGAGCGGCGGGCCGTCCTGAGCGGCCAGCGGGTCCTCATCGTCGACGACGACGTCCGCAACGTCTTCGCGCTCACCAGCGCTCTGGAGGCGCAGGGCCTGGAGGTCCTCTACGCTGACAACGGACACGCCGGAATCGCCAGGCTGGAGGCCAACGAGGACATCTCGCTCGTCCTGATGGACGTGATGATGCCCGAGCTGGACGGCAACCAGACCACCCAGCGGATCCGGGAGATGCCGCAGTTCGCAGGCCTGCCGATCATCTCGCTCACCGCCAAGGCGATGCAGGGGGACCGCGAGCGCAGCCTCGCGGCGGGCGCCACGGACTACGTGACCAAGCCGGTCGACCTGGACCACCTGCTGGACGTCATGCGGCGCTGGCTCACCGCGGGACGCGAGGAGACCATCGCCGGAGCGGCGGCCGACGGCGGGGGCGGCGCGACGGCCGGGCCGGAGGAGGCCGGCACCGGGCATGACAACGATCCGAACGGGGAGACTGGCACCAGCACCCCGAGCGAAGACCTGGAGTAACCCGACGTGACCCAGAAGGCCAACATCCTTCTCGTCGACGACCGCGACGAGAACCTGATCGCGCTGGAGGCCGCACTCACCTCACTCGACCAGAACCTGGTCAGGGCCAACTCCGGTGAGGAGGCGCTCAAGCACCTTCTGGGCACCGACTTCGCGGTCATCCTGCTCGACGTGGTCATGCCGGGGATGGACGGCTTCGAGACCGCCGCGCACATCAAGCAGCGCGAGAAGACCAAGGACGTGCCGATCATCTTCCTGACCGCCCAGGAGGTCGACCGGCACCAGGTCTTCCGCGGCTACGCCTCGCGCGCGGTGGACTTCCTGCTCAAGCCGTTCGACCCCTGGGTGCTGCGCTCCAAGGTCGAGGTGTTCGTGGAGCTGCACCAGCTCAAGGCGCAGATGCGCGAGCAGGCCCGCGCCCTCCAGCGCGACCTGGGCCAGGAGACGGGCGAGCCCGGCAAGGTCCTGGCCGAGCAGCTGGCGCAGCGCTCCCACCAGGTGCAGGCCGACCTCGCCAAGCTGCGCGAGCACATCGTGACCAACTACCAGGACGTGGACCAGAGCCTCGTGGACGGCGTGCGCCGCGTGGACAGCGCGGTCTCGCGCCTGTCCACCCTGGTGGACACCCTCCACGGCCCCGAGTAGCGGCGATCCCCCTCAGACGGAGGGCCGGGGCGGCAGCGCCAGGCCGATGTGCTCGCCGATCTCCTCGATCAGGCCCAGGTCGGCCAGGCGGAAGCTGCCCCGGTTGCTGCGGCGGATCAGGGTGAGCGCACCGCGCACGCCCCGGCTGCCGCGCAGGGGGACCGACAGCAGCGAGCCCGCGCCCAGCATCGACAGCAGCGGAGCCCCGGACGGGGCGTGGCCCAGCACGGCCTCGTCCTCGATCAGCGGGAACAGCAGGGACTGGCCCCGCTCCAGCACCTCGCCCGGGATGTCGGAGTCGCCGGGCGCGGCCGAGGCCACCGCCTCCCTCTGCACCGGGAGCGCGTCGGCCGGGCCCGCGACCACGGCGCGGCGGGGCGCGTCGGAGGAGATGGGCAGGTCGCACACGTCCACGACCACCCAGTCGGCGTAGGAGTCGGCCAGCAGGTCGGCGGCGTCGGCCAGCGCGAGGGGCTCGCCGGCCCCGCCGGGCCCGGCCGAGCGCAGCAGCAGCCGCGTCATCCGGGTCAGCACGTCCAGCCTGCGCGCGGCCAGCACCACCACCTGGTCCTCCACCTCCGTCTCCAGCGGGGCGGGGCCCTCCTCCTCGACGCCGTTCATCGGCGGCGACATCGCCACCAGCACCAGCGGGTTGGGCTCGGTGGGCAGCTCCAGGCGCGTCAGGGTCAGGTGCACGTCCTCGGCCCAGCCCCGTTGGGCCAGCCGGGACTCCAGCGCGGCGTCGCCGTCGCCGCGCAGCACCGCGGCCAGCCAGGACTGCATGGCCGCGCGCTTGCGCAGGTCGACGAAGTGGGCGAAGGGCTTGCCGGTGAGGTAGCCCGGCGCGCTGCCCAGCCGCGCGGCCCCGGAGTTGTTGATGCGCCGGATGTAGCCCTCGTGGTCCAGCAGCACGACGGGGACGCTCAGCTCCTGGAACATCGCGCGCAGCAGGGCCCGGTCGCCGTCGTCGCCCTGGCGGCGCGGCTCGGGCTGGGAGTGGGCCCGGGCCAGCTCGGCCCCCGCGTCGCCCAGCAGGCGTTCGGCGTACTCCAGCTCGGCCAGGGCCGCCTCGGCGGTGCCCTGGGCGTCGTCGGGATACATGGTGTGCGTGTTGCGCAGGGCCGCGATGCGTTCACCCAGTGCGGTGATCTCACGCTGCAACCCGGCGAGGTTCTCCGACACGCTCAGGTCTCCCGTCGTGGATGGCGTCTTCCCGAAGCTAGCGGATGTCCGCTCCCGCGGTCTCCCAAGGTTACGGTTAGTCCGAGCCCGGAAACGGCAAGGAGGACCCGACTGTGTGGATCGAACGCCTGGCCCGGGACATCGGCGCGCTGGGACAGGCGGACAGCACCACCCTGGAACGGGCCCTGGACCAGATGAGCAGGGCCGCGGCCCTGGGCGTCCCCGGCTGCTCGGCCGCGCTCGTCGTGGTCTGGCGCGAGGTCGAGGGGGCCGACGGCTCCGTGCGGCACGTCGTCACCGACTACGGCGCCTCACACGCGGACCTGTCCGCGGCCTTCGAGCACCAGTACACCACCGACCAGGGGCCCACCGTCGAGGCCGTCCGCGAGATGAGCCAGGTGCGGGTGGGCGACATCCTGCGCGAACCCCACCGCTGGCCCCGCTACACCAGCATGGCGGTCCAGTGCGGGGACCGCTCCTCCATCACCCTGCCCAGCCTGCTGCCCGGCGAGGGCGACGACCGGGTGATCACCTTCGGGGTGCACTCCGGCCGCGCCGACGCCTTCGACGAGGAGGTCGTCGCCCCGCTGACCGCCCTGCTCGCCGAGCACGCGGCAGTGTCGCTGTACAGCGCCGGACGCCAGGCCGACGTGGCCAGGGAGACCGCCCACATGCGCCGGGCCATGTCCGCGCGTACGGTGATCGACCAGGCCAAGGGGATCATCATGCACGCCCGCGGCTGCGACGCCGACACCGCCTTCACCGCGCTGCGCGAGGTCGCCCAGCGCAACCGCAAACGGGTGGTGGACGTGGCCCGCGACCTCGTGGCGGAGAACACCGGCCCCCAGCCCCGAATGCGCTCCGACCGGAGGTGAACGGGCGGGCAACACCGGGCGATGAGTCCCGAGCGTGATGGAAAAGCGCCATGATGAGGGCTCGGGGCCGTCCCGGAACAAGAAGGAGAAGTGACCGTGACGTCAGACATCTCGATCCGTCGCGAGGATGGCGTCGTCGTCGTCACCCCCGCGGGGGAGATGGACGCGGTGACCTCTCCCGCGCTGGCCGAGGTCCTCGACGGCCTCCTGGCCGCCGAGCCGCCCCGAGGGGTGGTGGTCGACCTCGCCAAGGTGTCCTTCTGCGACTCGCGCTGCATCGGCGTGCTCGTCTCCGCCTACCGGCAGGCCCGCGACCTGGGCGTGGGGCTGGTGGTCGCCGAGCCCCAGCCGCAGGTCAACCGCCTGTTCGTGATAGCCGGAATCGACCAGGTCATTCCGATCGTGGCCAGCACCGGCACCGCGGCGGACTCCCTCAGGGGCTGAGCGGGGCCCGTGTCCCGGCCTCCCGGACGGCCCCGGTCTCCCCGGCCCCGTCCACGAAGTGCAGCCGTACCAGGGACCCCTCGCCGCTGCCGCTGATCTCCAGGAAGTCGCAGGTCTGCCGGGTGATCCACAGCCCGTACCCGCGCGGGCGCATGCTGTCGGCCGGGCGGTAGCCGGTGAGCGGGTCGAAGAGCCCGCCGCGCTCGTCGAACACGTCGCACACCCACCGCCCCGGGGCGCGCCAGACCTGCACGGTGCCCTTGCCCGCGCCGTGCTCCAGCACGTTGGCGGCCAGCTCGTTCACCGCCACCACCAGGCTGTCGATCCGCTCGGGCGGGAACCCCATGGTCTCGCCGAGCGCCGTCAGGTCACCGCGCAGCCGCGGCAGGGACAGCCCGATCTCCAGCCGGTGCACGGGTCCGCTGACCGGCAGCGGCTCCGGCGCGACCGGCCGGGCTCCGAAGGCCGCCGTGCCCAGGTAGGCGGGGTTGGGCCGGGGCCCGTCGGGCTCCACCAGCACCGGGTGGGTGGCCAGGACCGCGGATCGCGTCCGCGGGGTCAGGTCGCGGTCGTCGTGGACGCAGAGCAGACTCAGCCGCTGCGGGGCCAGCGCCGTGGACAGCACCGACTCCAGCCGGTGCCACTCGCGCAGCTCCATCCCCGAGACCGGCAGCGGGGGCTCGGCCACCACGACCACCGGCACGGGGTCGTGGACGAGCGCCAGGCGGTGCAGGGCGGCCAGGGTGCGTCCGGGGGCCTCGTAGAACCGGTCCCGCTCGACGACGTGCACGCGCTCGCGCTCGGAGGCCGACAGCGCCCGGGTGAGCGCCGCGGCGCGGTCACCGGAGACCGCGAGCACCGCGTGGGCGTTTTCGCGTACGGCTGAGCGCAACCGCTGCCGGGCCACCTCGTGGAACCGCTGCCCGCGGCGGAAGAGCAGTCCCTGGTGTTCGAAGGTCATCGGTACGTGGCGTCCGCGCCCGGGGCCGGCCTTCCGGCCTCCGGGCGCCACTGTCTGTGTACCCGTTCCGGCCCCTCGGAGGAAACCCCGGGGGACCGGTGGGACGGGCACGCTGTCGGGACGGGCACGGCTCAGTGTGCGGTCCCGGACAGTAGCAGACCGTCCGTCTCGTCCTCGTCGGCGCGGTCCTGTTCCGTCTGCTGCGGACGGGAGCGCTCGTAGGCGAGCTCCGTCTCGACGGCGATCCGCTGCCAGGTGAACCGGGAGCGGGCCCGGTCCACGGCGGCGATGCCGTACGCGGTGCTCATGGTCGGGGTGTTGAGGACCGCGCGCACGGAGCGCACGACCTCGTCGGGGCGGCCGAAGCGCATCAGCACGCCGCTGGTGCGGTGCAGGACGGCCCCCGGGGTGGCGCCGGTGGCGGTGGCCACCACGGGCAGGCCGCACGCCATGGCCTCCAGCACGGCCCCGCCGTAGGGGTCGTAGGAGGCGGCGGACACGTACACGTCCGCGGAGCGCAGCAGGCGGGGCAGCTCCTTGCGCTCCACGGGCCCGGCCAGGTGGACGCGGTCGTCCACCCCGGCCTCCTTGGCCAGGAGCTCGATCCGGCGGGCGTTCTCGTCGAGGGCCACGTCCAGGTCCTCGGCGGTGGAGACGAGCAGCAGCTCGGCCTCGGGGAGGCGGGTCATGGCCTCCACGAGCCGGTCGGCGCCGCCGGCCTCGGTCAGGGAGGTGACCGATACCAGGCGGGCGCGCTCCTCGCGCCGGGAGTGCCAGTGCTCGGCGGAGGCGCTGCCCTCCACGCTGAAGTGGTCGGGGTCCACACCGAAGGGCACGACGTTGACGTGGTGGCGGGGGACGCCCAGGCGGGCCAGCTCGACCTGCTGGTCGGTGGAGTTGACCAGCACGCGGTCGGCGCGCGAGGCGAGGATGGTCTCCATGCGGGCGCGCTCGGGGTGGTGGCCGAGGCCGGAGCGCTGCTCGCTGGCGTTGAGGGAGTGGAAGGTCTGCACGATGGGCGTGCCGCTCTGGTCGCTCTCGCTGTGCGCCTGGGCGTGCAGGGCGGCCAGACCGCTGGTCCAGCCGATCGCGTGCAGGACGTCGGGGCGGTCCTCGTCCAGGACGGAGGCGAGGGCGCTGCCGAAGGCGCCGGTGTGCTCGGCGTGCTCCTCGGCGGACAGCGGCCGGGCCGGACCGGCGTCCAGGTAGGCGACGGAGACGCCGCGCGCCATGCGGGTGCGGCCGTCGGGCTGGTCGGGGTCACTGCGGCGGGCGTAGACCGTCACCCGGTGCCCCCGCTTGGCGAGCTGCCGGGACAGGGCGCACACGTGCAGGCTCGCGGGGCAGGCGGGCTCGCCCCTGTGCGCGGGGAGGGGGTTGGCGTGTTCGGCGACCATGGCGATCTTCACTGGGCTGAACTCCTTGGACACGGTTTCGCCCGTGTCCGTCGTAGGTGCGCCCGAGGCGACTCCGGAGCGGGGATCGGAGTCCTCACGGGCGGGGCTGGGGCCGTCGTGCCGGTCCTCGGGCCGTGGGGCCGGGTCCGGCGGAAGGAGGCTGCGGGGAGGAGGCGCGGTCAGGGGAGGGCGGCACACGGTGCCGGGCGACGCGCCGGGGGAGGCCTCCCGGCAGCACGAGGAGCCGTAG
>ANAW01000252.1:0-17527 GCA_000340945.1 Nocardiopsis synnemataformans DSM 44143
GAAAGAAGGGAAGACGCACGGAGATCACACCAAACGACCGGTCGGGGAAGACTGGGGCCACCGTGCGTGACAGGATGATGCCGCACGGGGCTGGTCGTGTGTGTCTGCGTCTTAGACACCCAACGGGGACCATTCTGCCAGACGGTTCACGTCTCGACAACGTGGCGTCGATCCGACACCAAGGACCACGGGGTTTCGGTGCTGTCCGTAACCCCGGAGTTCTCCCCGTTGGTCTGCGGTTTCGCGGTACCCGTGGGTGGCCCCTGTCGGGGCGGCGGTGCCGCCGCTACTGTCGGACCGGAACACCGGGAGCGCGCGGCGCGCGCCGCGGACCGCCCGGCGCGACACTTCCGGCGGCGGGAACCGGGGCGGGAACTGCGTATCCGGGTGTTTTCCGCCATGATGTACGCGGATTTTGACCCACTCCGGCGGTGGCTCGGTACGGTGACAGAATCCAGACGTTGAACGGGACTCGACCAAGGCCCGGCGCGGGGCGCCGGGCAACCGGCCACGGCCGATGAAACGGGAGGAAGGGCGTATGGGTGTCGCTGGTGGGGAAGTCATTGTCACGGCCCTCACGCACCGGGGCGCTATCCGCCCCGCCAACGAGGACGCCGTCGTCATGGGTGCCCTGACCGTCGCCAGTGCGAACATGACCTCGCCGGTGCGCTGTGTCCTCCCGGTCGGGGAGCCCGTCATCCTGGCGGTCGCCGACGGGATCGGCGGGCAGGCCGCGGGGGAGATCGCCTCCGAGCACGCCGTGCACCGCATGGCCGAGATGGGGCCGCGGCTCAACGGCCCCGAGGAGATCGCCCAGCTGCTGAGCAACATCGACGAGGAGATCAAGGACCACGCCACCCAGCACACCGAGTTCTCCGGCATGGGGACCACGGTCGCGGGCGTCCTGCTCAACAACGACGGCAACTTCTGGTTCAACGTGGGCGACTCCCGCACCTACCGCCTGGAGGGGCGCCGCCTGCGCCAGCTCTCGGAGGACGACTCGCCCGCGCTGCCCCCGTCCGAGGACGGCCGCCCGGTCACCACGAACTTCATCACCCAGTCCCTGGGCGGCAGCTCGGGCGGGACGATGGTCCCGCACGTGGGCCGCGACGACGCGGCGGACCCCAGCGCCTGGCTCATGTGCAGCGACGGCCTGTCCGACCTGGTCCTGCCCGAGGAGATGGAGCGGATGATCGCCGAGGCGGGCAGCGACGAGGCCGCCGTGTACGCCCTGTGGCAGGCCGCCATGGAGGCGGGCGGCAAGGACAACATCAGCATCCTGCTGGCGCGCCGCGTCTGACCCGTCCCGACCGAGTCGGCCCCGGGCCCGCCCACCGACTCCCGAACCCCCCGCCCGCCAGCCCTCCCCCGACGCACCGCCCCGGCCCCGCGCGAGCGGACTCCGCCGACGCCTCCGACGCCTCCCGCGTCCGCCCTCCCCGTCGCCGGGCGGGCGGACCGGACGCCGAACACGACGAGGGGCCCGCACGCCCTCCTCCCCCCCGCTGGGGAGGCGCGTACGGGCCCCTCGGCCGTCCTCCGGTACTACTTCCGCCCGGCGTCCCCGCCCGGGCGCCTGCGCATGCGCACGGCCACGAGCACGACCGCGGCGATACCGGCGACCGCGACGACGGCCACGACCGCCAGCGCCATCGGCGACACGCCGCCCGACTCCTCCTCGGCCGCGGCCTCGTCCGCGTCCACCCCGTCGGCGGGCGCCTGCGTCTGCTCCTGCGCCGCCTCCCCGGCGGGCTCCTGCGCGGTCTCGCTCTCCTCGGGCTCGGGGGCCGCCGCGGCGACGGCCTCCTCGGTCACCGAGAACGTCAGGGTGTCCTGGATCGGGTGGCCGTCGGAGGAGACCACGCGGAACCCGATGGTGTACTCACCGGCCTGGTCCAGCGGGGCCAGTCCCACCGTCACGTCCGTGCCGTCGAAGGCCAGGTCGCCCTCCTCGTAGGTGGTCTCCTCGTCCGGCCCCGTGACGACGACGGCGCTGCCGCTGCCGCCCTCCATCGGGGCGTTGTTGAAGCTCAGCACGACCTCCTCGGGCACGGTGTCCAGGGTGGCCCCGTCCTCGGGGCTGGACCCGGTCAGGACGTCGTGCGCCAGCGCGGGCGAGGGGGCCAGGGCCAGGGCGGCCGCGGCGAGGGGGGCCAGCACGGCGGCGGCCGCGCGCGGGAGCGCGCGGGCCGGCTCGGCGGAGGTGTCGGGGGTGCGGGTGCTGCGGGTCATGGTGGTCACGTCTTCTCTCAGCGTTCGGCGGGTTCCGGCGTGCGCGCGGGGGCGTCGCGAGGGGACGCCCCGGGGAGGGGGAGGTCCGCGCGGGCCGTGCGCGGAGAGCGCGATGGGCGGGGGAGCGGCCCGGGAGGCGGAGCCCGTGACCGGTACGCGGGCGCCGAACGCGAGGCCGGGCACGCGCAGCGGCGGCAGCGCCCGGGTGAGCAGGGCGGTCAGGAACCACAGGGCCGCATCGCCGTGGGCGAGGAGCGCCGACGCCAGCAGGGCCGCCCACAGGTGCGCGAACAGCATGCCGGGCGCGAGGCCGAGGGCGTGGGTGAGCAGGCCGTGCCCGGCGTGGCTGGAGCCGGTGCCGAGGATGCCGGGGGCGGGTTCGCCCGAGCCCTGGAACACCAGGTGCAGCAGGATCTGCACGCAGGCCATGACGGCGAAGATGTCGCCGAACCCGCGCATCGTCCGGGTGAAGTACCACAGCAGGGGGAACAGGACCGCGGTCGCCGCGGCCAGTCCCCCGGGGGAGGCGGGCGCCGCGGCCCACAGGTTGTGCCCGCCCCAGGCAAGCCCCGTGCACGCAGCGGCGAGGAGGGCCGTGCGCAGGAGGCGGAGTGTGCCGTGAGCGGGTCGCACGAGAAAGAACCTAGGCCGTGCCCCGGAGGGTCGCAAGATCCCCGGGAGGACGGCGGTCGCGCGGCCCGGGCGGACCGGCGCGGGGCGCGGCCGCTCGGGCGGCGGGTGAGGCGGAGGCGGGTCGGCGGGTGCCGAGGGGGCTGGGCCGCCGGGCGGGCTGGCGCCCTCCGGCGGCCCCCGTCGCCCTCGTCAGTGACGACCGGCCGGGACGAGTTCGCGACGCATGTAGCGGCGCTCCTCGGGGGTGGTCCCACCCCAGACTCCGTGAGCCTCTCCCGCCCGCAGGGCCCACCGCAGGCACTCCTGGCGAACAGTACAGCTGCGGCAGACGGCGATGGCCTGCTCGGTGTCGGCGCGCCCGATCCCGGTGCTGCTCACCGGAAAGAAGATCTCCGGGTCCTGCGAGCGGCAGTTGCCCTGCTGGACCCAGTCCTCGCTCTCGTGGTACAGGCGGTTCACGGGCGCCTCCGATCCGTGGCTGGTGGTCCCTGGCCCCTTGCCGTGCTTCCACGGCCGGGTCAGGGGGCTTCTCCGCCCCACCGCCCACGGGTGATCGACCCGGGAACTGCGGCGCGGCGATGCGACCAATTGTAGTACGACTCAACGTAGTACTACACGGAGTCTGCGCGAAAAAACCGGAAATCTCAAGGACGTCCCCGGGCGCGGGCCCGCCGGGTTCCGCCGCCGCGTCCGGGGGTGCGCGCCCGGACGCGGCGGCGCACGGGTGCGCACCCCCTCCCCCTGCCCCCGCGCGGCCGCGCCAAAGGCCGCGGTCTCCCGCGTGTCGGCGTTGCGCGTGTGCCCCGGACCCCTTCCGGCGTACCGTGTGGCGCGAGCAGGGAGCCCCCAAGTGGCGTTATGTCGCGAGCTTTCCACCGAATTGATGTGACTTAACGCACGCTTAATATTGCTCTGCGAGGATCTATGTTTGACCCTGACGGCTGTCGGCCCCCCGGGCGCGAACGGCTGCCCTCCCCGGCGGCGCCCCGCGTCCGCTCCGCGGGACCGCGGCGCCGAACCCCCTGTTGGGCGGGGCGTGAGCGCGTGTCCCGCCCGCTCCCGGACCTCCCCCGAACGTCCTGGTCAGAGCTTTGGGGCACTGCTAAATAAACAGGCCCTACCCGAGAGCGGTCTGCCCAAACATCCGCGGGCGGCCTCCGCGAAACGTCATTGACATTCGTTCGCTAAGTTCGATCGACGTGCCACATCTACGAACGAACCTCCAAGCACGCGACCGGACTGACACCGGGGCCACGGCCTCGGAAGACCCAGGCGCCGCGGGCCGTGGAGGCGTGCGCCTGTCGCACCCGTCCCCGGAGGACGGACCGCACATGTGGCGGCTGGCGCGGGAGAACGGCATGGACGTCAACTCCCCGTACGCCTACGCGCTCTGGTGCCGGGACTTCGCCACGACCAGCGTCGTCGCCCGCGACGACGAGGGCCGTGTCGCGGCCTACGTCACCGGCTACGTGCGGCCCGACAACCCCGACACGTACTTCCTCTGGCAGGTCGCCGTCGACTCCGCGTACCGCGGTCAGGGGCTGGCCCGCCGGATGCTCGACTTCGTCGGCGACCGGATCGCCGACAGCGGCCTGCGCTACCTCGAAGCGACCGTCACCGCCGACAACACCGCCTCCCGCGCCCTGTTCGCCTCGTTCGCCCGAGACCGGGGCGCCGAGACCGTGTGGAGTCCGCTCTTCACCGGGGAACACTTCCCGCAGGGGGACACCCCGCACGACCCCGAGGACCTCGTACGCATCGGACCCCTCGGAGCCGGGCCCGGAGCATGACCGATCGTCCGCACCGGACCCGTTCGACCCACCCCGTCGCCCAAGCCATGAGCCCACGAACCTGGGATAAAGGAACCGAGGAACACACGATGGAGACCTTCCAGCGCCTGGAGTCCGAAGTCCGCGGATACTGCCGGAACTGGCCGGTCGTGTTCGACCGGGCCGTCGGCAGCCACGTCTACTCCGAGGACGGCAAGCCCTACCTCGACTTCTTCGCGGGAGCGGGGTCGCTCAACTACGGGCACAACAACCCCGAGCTGAAGACCACGCTCATCGAGTACCTGACCGACGACAAGATCGTGCACAGCCTCGACGCCTACAGCGTGGCCAAACGCGAGTTCCTGAAAACCTTCGAGGAGATCATCCTCAAACCCCGGGGCCTCGACTACAAGGTCCAGTTCCCCGGACCCGCGGGCAACAACGCGGTCGAGGCCGCGCTCAAGCTGGCCCGCAAGTACACCGGTCGCGAGACCATCGTCAACTTCACCAACGGCTTCCACGGCATGACCCTGGGCGCCCTGGCCGTCACCGGCAACTCGATGAAGCGCGGCGGCGCGGGCGTGCCGCTGGGCCACGTCGCCACGATGCCGTTCGACAACTACCTGGACGGCAAGACGCCGGACTTCCTGTGGCTGCGCAGCCTGCTGGACGACAGCGGCAGCGGCCTGGACAAGCCCGCCGCCGTCATCGTCGAGACGATCCAGGGCGAGGGCGGCATCAACGCCGCCAGCGCCCAGTGGCTGCGCGAGCTCTCGGAGCTGTGCCGCGAGTACGACATCCTCATGATCGTCGACGACATCCAGATGGGCTGCGGCCGCACCGGCGACTTCTTCAGCTTCGAGGAGGCCGGGATCACCCCGGACATCGTCACGCTGTCCAAGTCCATCAGCGGCTACGGCCTGCCCATGGCCCTCACCCTGTTCAAGCGCGAGCTGGACGTGTGGGAGCCGGGCGAGCACAACGGCACCTTCCGCGGGTTCAACCCGGCCATGGTGACCGCCAGCGAGGCCCTGCGCCGCTACTGGAGCGACTCGGCCTTCGCCGACTCCGTCAAGGCCAAGGGCGACATGGTCGCCGCCCGCCTGGCCGAGATGGCCGCCGAGCACGCCGAGTTCGGCGCGCACGTCCGCGGCCGCGGCCTGGCCCGGGGCCTGGCCTTCGAGCAGACCGACATCGCCAAGAAGGTCGCCGCCGAGTCCTTCGACCGGGGCCTGCTCCTGGAGACCTCCGGTCCCGAGGACGAGGTGGCCAAGCTCCTGCCGCCGCTCACGGCGAGCGAGGAGGAACTCACGGCCGGTCTTGACATCATGGCTGACGCGGCCCGTGCCGCGGTCAAGGCGGCTCAGCCCGCCTAGGAAGTCTCCAGCCAGGGGACTCCACACCCACGTGGGTACGGGGCCGGGCGGCGACCCTCGGGACGTCGCCCGGCCCCGCCCCCGTGCCGCACCACCACAGGAAGCGCCCAGAGCGCGTAGAGGGGGACACAGTGATCGTTCGCAGCATGGACGAGGTCAACGACACCGACGCCGACATCAAGACGGAGAACTGGCGCAGCCGTCGGATCGTCCTGGCCAAGGACAAGGTCGGCTTCTCCTTCCACGAGACCGTCCTGTACGCGGGCACCGAGTCGACCTTCTGGTACGCCAACCACGTCGAGCTCGTGCACTGCATCGAGGGCGAGGCCGAGCTGACCAACGAGGAGACCGGGGAGAAGCACACCATCACCCCGGGCACCCTCTACCTGCTCAACGGCCACGAGAAGCACACCGTCCGCCCGAAGACGGACTTCCGCGTGCTGTGCGTGTTCAACCCGCCCGTCACCGGGCGTGAGGTGCACGACGAGAACGGCGTCTACCCCCTCGTCGTCGAGGAAGACGCCTGAGGGCCGTCCCAGGACTGTCAGACCACGCGGGCGGGGGCCGATCGGCCCCCGCCCGTTCGCGTCGGGCGACGGGTGCGCCGGGGCGACTTCCGGGCGTCCGCGCGGTGTCGCGCGGATGGCGCCCCAGGGTGACGGGGGTTCGGACTCAGGGTCACGAGTACCAGGTGACCCGCCCTTCACCGCCCTGAGCAGGCCAAAGGCCGGGTCACTCCGAGACTGCACGTGCATAACCAGTGCATAACGGACTAAACGGGTCCTGTTACTGCCGGTCCTGCCCGGGGAGGGAGACCCCCGTACTTATGCCGCCGCGCCCTGTCCCCGGGCGGCGGCCGCAGCCGCGGCCCAGCGCCGCGGACCGCCCGCACCAGGCATCCCGATCCGAATGCGCGGCACTGTCGTCCAGCCAGGCGGGAGCGCCGCCCCCGTGAGTCTTTCGAGGAGCAGTCGTGAAGAAGCAGGTACCCGCAGTAAGCAGAGGAGCCTGGGGCCGCCGTGACGCACTCCGACTGGGAGGCGTGGGGCTGGCCACCCTCGGCCTGGCCGCGTGCAGCCGCGTCGACGGCGGCGGTGGGGAGGGGGAGGAGGGCGCCTCGACCCTGGACCGGCTGCGCGAACAAGGCTTCGTGGCCGTCGGCCTCGCCAACGAGATCCCCTTCGGCTTCGTCGACGACTCCGGCAACCCGGCCGGGCAGTCCCCCGCCGTGGCCAAGGCCGTCTTCGAGGAGCTGGGCGTCCCCGAGATCCAGGCCTCCTCCGTGAACTGGGACGGGCTGATCCCCGGCCTGAACGCGAACCGCTTCGACGTCATCGCCGCCGGTGTGTTCATCACCCCCGAGCGCTGCGGGCAGGTCGCCTTCAGCGAGCCCACCGCCACCTCCCCCGAGGCCTTCATGGTCGCGGAGGGCAACCCACACGGCATCCAGCACTTCACGGACTTCGTCGACAACCCCGACCTCATGCTCGCGGTCCTCAACGGCTCGGTCGAGCAGACCTACGCCGAGTACTTCGAGGTGCCCGAGAACCAGATGGAGCTCATCCCCAACCAGACCGCCGGCTACGAGCTGCTGGAGGTGGGGCGCGTCGACGCGATGTCCATGCTGAGCGTGTCCCACACCTACCTGCTCCAGGACCGGGGCGGCCCCTTCGAGGTCACCGAGGCCTTCTTCCCCGAGATCGACGGCCAGGAGGAGAAGGGCTGGGGCGGGCTGTGCTTCCGCCAGCAGGACACCCAGCTCCTGGAGGAGGTCAACCGGGTGATCGCCGAGTTCAAGGAGAGCGGACGCCTCCTGGAGCTGGGCGAGGAGTGGGGCTTCACCGAGGCCGACCTGCCCGACGACACGACCACCGCCGAACTCTGCGAGGGATGAACCCGCAGTGGACTTCCTGATCCAGCGACTGCCGCTCTACGCCGAGGGCGCATGGGTCACCATCCAGCTCACCCTCGGGGGCATCGCACTGGCCTTCGTCCTCGCCATGGTCTTCGGGATCATGGGGACGATCCGCCACTGGCTCCCCCGGGCCGTCTCCACGGTCTACGTGGAGGTGTTCCGGGGGATCGCCGCCCTGGTGCTGATGTTCTGGATGGCGTTCGCCCTGCCCCAGCTGACCGGTTTCCAGCTGGCCGACAACTTCGCCGCGATCCTCGCCGTGGGCCTCAACCTGGGGGCCTACGGGGCCGAGGTCGTGCGCTCGTCCATCAACGCCGTGCCCAAGCCGCAGGTCGAGGCCACCGTCGCGCTGAACCTCTCCTGGTTCCAGCGGACGCGCCTGGTCGTGCTGCCCCAGGCCTGGGCCCAGATGCTGCCCACGTTCGGCAACCTCAACATCGAGCTGATGAAGGCCACCGCGGTGTCCTACCTCATCGGTGTGGCCGACCTGACGGCCGTGGCGCAGAACATGCGCCAGGCCACGGGTGAGACGGTGGTCGCCTTCATCGGCGCCTTCATCCTCTACTACCTGATCGCGCAGGTGCTCATCCTCGGCATGCGACTGCTCGAACGCCGCGCCAACCGCAAGCTGGGCCGCGCCACTCCGGGCGGAAACAGCCTGGCGTCCTTCGTCAAACCGCCGTCGGCTGGTGCGGTCGCCGGGGGAGGTGCGTGATGTTCTGGGACTTCGAGTGGACCTTCAAGGTCATGCCCGACCTGCTGGGCGGCCTGTGGGTGACCATTCAGGTGACCGTCCTGGGCTACCTGATCGCGCTGGTCCTGGGCCTGGCGATCGCCATCGCCCGCCGGACGCCGATCTTCGGCTCCGTCCTGCACGCGGTCATGGAGTTCGTCCGGACGACCCCGCTGATCATCCAGCTGGTGTTCGTCTTCCTCCTGACCCCGGCCGACATCTCCGCGATGACCGTGGGCGTCGTCGTGATCGGCGTGCACTACGCGGCCTACACGGCCGAGGTCTACCGCTCGGGCATCGAGGGCGTGGCCAAGGGACAGTGGGAGGCGGCCCGGGCACTGAGCCTGCCCACCAGCCGCACCTGGGGCGCCATCGTGCTGCCGCAGGCGATCCGCAAGGTCATCCCGGCGCTGGGCAACTACCTCATCGCGATGTTCAAGGACACGCCGCTGCTGCTGGCGATCAGTGTGCCCGAGCTGCTCACCGAGGCCCAGCAGGTCGGCAGCGCGGACTTCCGCATCGTCGAGGCCTACACCCTGGTCGGGGTCCTGTTCCTCCTCGTGAGCATCCCGTCCGCCATCCTCATCCGACGACTGGAGCGACGCTATGCCGCCGTCTGACACCACCGTGAACGAAGAACCCCAGGGTGTCGGCAACGGACCCCAGGACCAGTCCCTGATCGTCTTCGACGACGTGGTGAAGCGCTTCGGCGACCTCACGGTGCTCGACCACCTGAACTTCTCCGTCGCCCCCGGCGAGCGGGTCACCCTCATCGGTCCGAGCGGTTCGGGCAAGACCACCATCCTGCGCCTGCTGATGACCCTGGAGAAGGTCACCGAGGGCGTCATCTGGGTGGGCGGCGAGCCCTTCAGCCACATGCGCAAGGGCCAGGGGCTGACCCGGGCGAACGAGTCCTACCTGCGCGCGCGCCGCAAGCGCATCGGCATGGTGTTCCAGCAGTTCAACCTGTTCCCGAACATGACCGTCCGGCAGAACATCACCGAGGCGCCCGTCCACGTGCTGGGCACCCCCAAGGGCGAGGCCAACGCCAAGGCCGAGGAACTGCTGGACCTGGTCGGGCTCGGCGACAAGATCGACGCCCACCCGACCCAGCTCTCGGGCGGCCAGCAGCAGCGCGTGGCGATCGCCCGCGCGCTGGCCATGCAGCCGGAGATCCTGCTCCTGGACGAGGTCACCTCGGCCCTGGACCCGGAGCTGGTGGCCGGGGTCCTGGACGTGCTGCGCGAGATCGCCGAGACCACCGACATCACGATGCTGTGCGTGACGCACGAGATGGGCTTCGCGCGCGACGTCTCGCACCGGGTGCTCATGTTCGACCAGGGCCAGATCGCCGAGGAGGGCACGCCGGAGCAGATCTTCGGCGACCCGAAGGAGGAGCGGACCAGATCCTTCCTCCGCTCGGTCCTGGACAACGGTTTCTGAAGGGCCCTCCGCACCCGCGCACCGCCGGGGCCGCTCCTCCGGGAGCGGCCCCTCGGCGTGACGGGACATGTCGAGGCGAGTGACGACATACCGTAGTCATTAAGTAGCTTTTAGTTTCCCCTTGGGCAGAATGAGAGTTCTGAGACAGGGGGGACTCTTGTGACCATGGTGCGAAGATGGGGGCTCGTCTGGGGGGTGCTGGTCGCCCTGCTGCTCGTCGCGGTCCCGATGCTCTCCCACCCCGTGCTGCGCTCCGACGTCCTCGGCGACTCCCTGATCCTCTTCCTGATCTCCTGGTCCCCGATGCTGATCGGCGGAATCCTGGCCTGGGCCATGGTCAGGGGCTTCGGCGCCCGCGAGCAGCTCGACCGCCGCGTCGTCCAGGCGATGGACGGCCACCCCATCGGCCGCGAGCTGGGCTGGCTGGGACTGTTCCTCACCGGCTTCGTGGTGTCCATGGCGCTGCTGTCGATGATCTTCGCCACCTACGAGTCCGTGTTCGGCGCCAACCTGGCCATGTCCGAGGCCCTGGTCTCGCGCCTGCTGTTCCTGTTCACCCTGCCGCTACTGGTCATGGACCGCTCCGGCATCACCCTGGACGGCAAGGGCACCGCCATGCCCGCGGTCGCCCTGAAGGTGTCCGAGCCCTGGCGCTGGCTCGGAATGGTCCCGATCGCCATCGCGCTGGTCCTGATCGGCTACCTGCTCATCCCGCGCCTCGGCCTGCCGGGGCCCTCCCTCCAGCTGCTGGGCTACGTGCTCGCGTTCACCGTCATGGCGGTGTGCGAGGAGATCTTCTTCCGGGGGATGGTGCAGACCCGCCTGGAGATCCTCATGGGCCGCTGGGGCGGCATCGTCGTCACCTCGGTGGCCTTCGCCCTCACCTACGCCCTCATCCAGCCCTACGACGCGGTGTCCCAGCTGCCGGGGACCGACCTGGTGTACAACACCGGCCTGGCCCTGCTCACCTACGCCACGGCCAGCCTCCTCTACGGCTACCTGTGGACGTGCTTCCGCAACACGTGGATCCAGGTGGTGATGCGTGTCGGCATGTTCCTGATGCTCATGCCCCCCGACCTCCAGACCGGTGTCATGTGACCGAACCCGTGCGCCGGACGAACGGTAAAACCCACGGTCAGGAGGAGGAAACCACGGCAGGAGCGGGCATAGGACTACAGAGGGCCCACACCGGTCGTGTCGCGGTCATTTTCCCCTCACGGGGTTGTCACCTTGCGGTCATGGAAAAGGGGGAGTCTGCCCACTGTGAGCACGGAAACAGCGCCAACACCCGAGGGGCCCGCCGCCGGTACGCCCGAGCTTCCCGCCGACAGGTTCATGGACAGGGAGGAGGGGTGGCTCCGCTTCAACCAGCGCGTGCTCGAACTCGCCGAGGACGAGGACATCCCCCTCCTGGAACGCGCGCGGTTCCTGGCGATCTTCTCCAGCAACCTGGACGAGTTCTTCATGGTGCGCGTCGCCGGGCTCAAACGCCGCCTGGCCACCGGCCTCGCCGTCGCCTCCTCCAGCGGGCACCACCCCCGCGTGCTGCTCGGGCGCATCTCCCGGTTCACCCGCGAGCTCATGCTCCGCCAGGCCGCCTGCTTCCACGACAGCGTCGCGCCCGCCCTGCGCGAGGTCGGCATCCGCGTCGTGCGCTGGAGCGAACTGGAGACCGTCGAGCGCGAGAACCTGCGCGGCTACTTCCAGCGCTCCGTCTACCCGCTGGTGACGCCCTTCGCGGTCGACTCCGCGCACCCCTTCCCCTACATCTCCGGCCGCTCGCTCAACCTCGCGGTCGCCGTCCGCGACCCGCACGACGGGCGCCGCATGTTCGCCCGGGTGAAGATCCCCAGCTCCCTGCCCCGCTTCATCGAGCTGGGCGACCGCGAGGGCGGCCGGTTCGTCCCCGTCGAGGACATCGTCGCCGCCCACCTGCCCCAGCTCTTCGAGGGCATGCAGATCCTGGAGCACAACGCCTTCCGGGTCACCCGCAACGCCGACCTGGAGGTCGACGAGGACGAGACCGACGACCTGGTCACCTCCCTGGAGAACGAGCTGCTGCGCCGCCGCTTCGGCCCGCTCGTGCGCCTGGAGGTCGAACACGACATCAGCGACGAGGCCCTGACCATCCTCACCGAGGAGCTGGGCGCCGAGGAGGAGGAGATCTACCGGGTCCCCGGCCCGCTCAACCTCGCCGGACTGTCCCAGATCGCCGACACCGACCGGCCCGAGCTGCGCTACCCGCCCATGGTCCCCGTCGAGCCGCGCGCCCTGACCTCCGGCGACCTCTTCGCCGCCGTCCGCGAGCGCGAGATACTCGTCCACCACCCCTACGAGTCCTTCGCCACCACCACCGAGCGCTTCCTGGCCCTGGCCGCCACCGACCCCGAGGTCGTGGCGATCAAGCAGACCCTGTACCGCACCAGCGGCGACTCGCCCATCGTGGAGTCCCTCATCGAGGCCGCCCGCGAGGGCAAGGAGGTCGTGGTCCTGGTCGAGATCAAGGCCCGCTTCGACGAGCAGAACAACATCCAGTGGGCCCGCAAGCTCGAACAGGCGGGCTGCCACGTCGTCTACGGCGTCGTCGGCCTCAAGACCCACTGCAAGCTGTCCATGGTCGTCCGCCGCGACGACGACGGGCTGCTGCGCCGCTACTGCCACGTGGGCACCGGCAACTACAACCCGAGCACCGCCCGCATGTACGAGGACCTCGGCCTGTTCAGCGCCGACCCCGAGGTGGGCGAGGACGTCAGCGACCTGTTCAACAGCCTCACCGGCTTCTCCCGCAAGAAGCACTACCAGCGCCTGCTCGTGGCGCCCGCCGCCCTGCGCGAGAGCCTGCTCGAACAGATCGCCATCGAGATCGACAACAGCCTCAAGGGCGAGCCCGCCCGCATCCGGATCAAGGTCAACTCCCTGGTCGACCTGGAGATCATCGACGCCCTGTACCGGGCCTCCCAGGCCGGGGTGAGCGTCGACCTGTGGGTGCGCGGCAGCTGCGTCCTGCGCGCCGGGGTGCCCGGACTGTCCGACAACATCCGGGTGCGCAGCATCCTGGGCCGCTTCCTGGAGCACTCCCGCATCTTCGTCTTCGCCAACGGCTGGCGGCCCCAGGTGTGGATCGGCAGCGCCGACCTGATGCCCCGCAACCTCGACCGCCGGGTCGAGGCCCTGGTGCGCGTGGCCGACACCGAGCAGTGCCGCAGGCTGGTGCGCCTCATGGACCTGGCGATGGACGACGGCACCTCGTCCTGGCGGCTCGAACCCGACGGGACGTGGACCCGGTTCACCCGCGACGGCGACGGGCGCCCGCTCACCGACCTCCAGGACAGCCTGCGCGGCGACCGCCACCTGCGCGTGGTGGAGGGCGGATGAGCACCATACCGAACGGGGGCGACGTGGAGGGATCGGTCGAGGGCGCGCCCGGGGCCGGACCCCTGCGCGAGACGGCGGTCGGCGGCTACCTCGAACCCATCCGCGCGGCGGGCGCCCTGCTGTGGCGCGAGGGACCGGGCGGCACCGAGATCGTCCTCGTCCGCAGGCCCGACCGGGGCGACTGGTCCCTGCCCAAGGGCAAGCTCAAGAGCCGCGAGCACCCCGTGACCGGCGCGGTCCGCGAGGTGGTCGAGGAGACCGGCCTGACCCCCGTGCTGGGCCGCAGGCTCCCCCCGCAGCGCTACCTCAAGGACGGCTGGCCCAAGCAGGTGGAGTGGTGGGCGGCCACCACCGCCGACCCGGCCGCGGGGATCGACTACCCGCCCAACGAGGAGGTGGACCTGGTCGAGTGGGTGCCGGTGGACAGGGCCCGCGACCGGCTCACCTACGACCACGACGTGCGGGTGGTCGACAACTTCCTGGCCGGGCCCGCGACCACCTTCCCCGTCATCCTGCTGCGGCACCTGTCGGCGGGGGACAAGGGCGCCTGGACCGACGACGACCTCCTGCGGCCCCTGGACGGGACCGGGCGCACCGACGCCCTGGCCCTGCCCCGGGTGCTGAGCGCCTACGGGCGGCCCCGCGTGGTGACGTCGGCGGCGGCGCGGTGCACCGAGTCGCTGCTGCCCTACACGGTGGAGTACGACGTGCCGACGCGCACCGAGCGGGCGTTCACGGTCCGCACGCCCTCCGACGGGTCCTCCGGCGGCTCCGCGTACGGCGTGGCGGAGGCCCGCGAGGCGTTCGCGCGCGTCCTGGCCGAGGGGAGGCCGACCGTCGTGTGCACGCACGGCGAGCTCGTCCCGCAGTTGATGGCCGAGGCGCTCACGCGGCTGGACGCGCCGTTCTCCCAGCAGCTGGGGCTGCGCAAGGGCTCCTTCTGGGTGGTGCACGTCACCGCCGAGGGCGGAGGGCTGGCGGCGGTGGAGCGGCACGCCGTCCGGGCCTGAACCCGGATCCGGCGGGGTGCCCGGGACCGTGCCGCGCGGCGCTGCCATGATGCGGTCATGGCCAAACACAGGGTTACGCGGAGCGTCGTGGTCGACGCTCCCGCCAAGCAGATCTTCGACATCATCGCGGCGCCGGAGCGGCACGCCGAGTTCGACGGCTCGGACACCGTGCTCTCCAGCCTCTTCGGCCCGGAGCGGCTGGAGCGGGGCAGCGAGTTCGGCATGGACATGAGGATGTTCGGCCTCGGCTACCGGATTACCAACAGGGTGGTGGAGTACGAGGAGGACCGCCTCATCGCCTGGCGGCACTTCGGCCCGCACCGCTGGCGCTACGAGCTGGAGGAACTGGCGGAGGGGGGCACCCGGGTCACGGAGACCTTCGACTACTCCAGGGGCCTTCCGGCCTTCTACGTCCTCATGGGGATGCCCGCCAAGAACGCGCGGAGCATCGAGCAGACCCTGGTGCGGCTCAAGGCCGCGGCGGAGTCGCGGGAGGGCTGAGCGCTGCCCGGTCGGGCGCTGACACGGCAGACGCCGCCCGCGGGTCGGGGGCCGCGGGCGGCGCTGCGCTGAGGAGAGCGGATCCGCCGCGTCGGCGCCGCGCGCCCGCTCCTGCGCGGGCGCGTCGGGCTCAACCGGTCGCGGGGACCCGGACGTGACGGCTAGCGCCGGTCGTGGTCCTTGTCCTCGTCGTCCTCGTAGTAGCCGTCCTTGTGGTCCTTGTCCTTGTCGTCCTTGTCCTTGTCGTCCTCGTCCTCGTCGTCGTCCTCGTGGTCGTCGCCCTTCTTGCGGTCGTCGCCCTCGTGGCCCTCGTGGTCGCCCTTGCGGCGGTCGTCGCCCTCGTCGTCGCCCTTCTCGCGCTTGTCCTTCTTGCCCTCGTCCTCGTCGTCCTCGTAGCCGTTGTCGCCGTGCTCGTGACCGTTGTCGTGGCCGTGACCGTGGTCGTCGCCCCTCTTGCGGTCGTGACCCTCGTGGCCCTCGTGGTCGCCCTTGCGGCGGTCGTCGCCCTTGTCGTCGTCCTCGCCCTTGTGGTCCCTGCCCTTGTCGCCGTGGTCGTGCCCGTGGTCACCGTTGTCGTGGTGCCAGCCGTTGTCGTGGTGGCCGTGGTAGCCGTTGTGCTCCTCGTCCGCGATGGCGGGGGAGGAGGCGCCGATGACGGCACCGGCGGTCAGGGCCATAAAGGCGAGTCCAGCGATACGCTTCACGATGATCCTTGCTTTGAGTAGCCAGAAAATCACTGCCAGTGATGAATGTAAGCTGGCGACCCTCGTTTGGCCAGTTCATCGGCGCGGGGAAGTCACATTGATCTCGGGGAACGCTCGGATTCCACGACAGAACACGGAACGTCCCCACATGCCCTAAAGTTCGGCAAGGGCCCCTGTTCCACGCGTTTCCCGGCAACCGCGACGCGCACCGGTGGGGCCCGTGCACGAACGGGTCGAACCAGAGTCGGGGGCACACGTGGGAACAACCTTGGGCGACGTCTGGCAGGAAGTGCTGTCGGTCCAGCCCGAACCGGAGCGGTGGATCATCGTCACCGCGGCGGTGCTGGCCCTGGCGGCCGTACTGCTCGGCCCGCCCTGGCGGATCGGGCGCAACGTCGTCACCATCGCCCACGAGGGCGGACACGCCCTGGTCGCGCTGCTCAGCGGCCGTCAGCTCACCGGGATCCGCCTGCACTCGGACACCTCCGGGGTCACCGTCTCCCGGGGCAAGCCGACCGGCGTCGGCATGGTCCTGACCGTCTTCGCGGGCTACGTCGCCTCGTCGGTCATCGGCCTGCTCGGCATCCTCATGCTCATGTCGGACCGCGTCACCGCCCTGCTGTGGCTGAGCATCGTGGTGCTCGCCGCCATGCTCCTGATGATCCGCAACGTCTACGGCGTGGTGTCGATCGTGGTGACCGGCGCGGTGGTGTTCGGGATCAGCTGGTTCACCCCGTCCGAGGTGCAGGCGGCCTTCGCCTACCTGTTCATCTGGTTCCTGCTCTTCGCGGGCGTACGGCCGGTGGTCGAGCTCCAGGCCCAGCGCAGGCGCAACCCCTCACCGCACTCCGACGCCGACCAGCTGGCCCGGCTCACCGGCGTGCCGGGAACCCTGTGGGTCGTGGTCTTCTTCCTGGTCAACGCGGCGGTGACCGGTCTCGGCGTCTGGCTGCTGCTCTTCTAGGCCGGGCGCCCGCCGGACGTGTCCCGGCGGGACGGCCGCTCCGGACACGGCGGTCCCGGACACGACGAAGGGGCGCGACCGTGGTGGTCGCGCCCCTCGCGTGTGTGCTGTGGCCGTGGGTGCTGTGACCCTGTCTGCTGCGAACGTGTGTCCCGGGAGGCTGCGCCCGGGGGCGGGCGGCACGGGCGTTACGCGCGCGGCGCCGTGAGCGCCTCCGAGACCGTCGTGAAGACGGGGATGCGCGTGTCGAGCGAGGTCACCCGCAGGGTCTGGAGCACCCGGTGGATGGGCGAGGCGATGGCCAGGACCGCCTTCTGCTCCTTGGCCGCCTTGTGGGCGCGGATCAGGACGCGCAGACCGCTGGAGTCGATGAACCGCAGGTCGGCGCAGTCCAGGACCACGCGGCCGAAGGGCTGCGTGGTCAGAGCCTCGGTCACCGCCTCCTGGAAGCGGTGCTCGGTGGCCATGTCGATCTCCCCGTCCAACGCCAGAACCCGTCCGGCGTCGTGCAGGGTGGAGGAGATGTTCAGGTCGGGCATGGCGACTCCGGCGTATTCGGGCCTCGCCCGACGGGTCGGCGCGGTGGGCCGCACGCGGCTCCACGAGCGCGTGCCGACCGGGACGTTGGTCGTGTTACCGCGGTGGCCAAGCTGATGGTTCATCAAGTTCCTTGCGTGATGCCCCCGGAACGGGGGTGAAACGCCTTCTCGCCTGGGTCTGCCGGACAGGCCCGCATGAAGCGGAGTCATCGGGCGAACGTACGGACCCGGGCCGGAAGTTCCTGCGTGTCCGTGCCCTGCGATGGAGGCGGCGGAGACGAACGGTGCGCCGGTGGGCGCCGAGTCGCTGCCTCGGGCCACTCCTGCCCTCGG